>PMLH01000238.1 GCA_003159055.1 Myxococcales bacterium | reverse complement strand
ATGGAGAGCTTTCCATAATCGCCGAAACTGTTACTATTGCGCCTTCCAAACCTCTGCGTCAGCGAGGGCACATGAAACGGGATTCCAGTTCGACGGCTTCGCGCTCTTCCGATAATGAGAAGAAACTGAAGGTTGCGCTGAAAAAGGCACAGTCCGACCCCGGCGACGACGGGGCCTGGGACGAACTCGAGGCGCTGGCGTCGGAAAGCCAGAAGCCGGACGATGCCGAGGCCGCGTTTCGCAAGGTATTGGTGCCGGGCCTCAGCAGCGAGCTCGTCACGCGGGTCGGGCAGCGCGCCCTCCAGTTTCTCGAAGAATGGCACGCTGGCGAGACCCCGGTCATCGTCGAGTTCCTGGAGACGATCCTTGCCCTCGATGCGGGGGCGGACTGGGCACTCGAGCGCCTGACCATCCTTCGCTCAGTGGGCGAGCAGTGGAACGAGCTGCTGGCGGCGTACGACCGCGTGCTGGAAGGACTGGACGATGGTCCGCGCCGGCGGAAGATGTTGCAGGACGCGGCGGCGGTGGCGCGCGATTCCGGCAGCGCGGCCCGCACTGCGACCTACCTGCGCGCTCTGTTCGACGTTGCTCCTGCCACCCACGAGGTTTCCTCCGAGCTTGAGCGGCTTCTGGAAAAACTGGGGGACCATGCAGCGCTGGCGCAGGTCCTGAGCAAGCGGGTGGGTGTGCTGTCGGGGCACGAGGCCCTTGCTGTCGGCGAGCGTCTTGCCAAGCTGTACCTCGACCATCTGCAACAGCCGGCCAAGGCGCTCGACGAGATCGACCGGGTCTTGTCGTCGCAGAACCTCGGCGACGACCGCGTGCCGTGCGAATTGGCCGAGCGGATTCTTGCGGATGCGTCGCTTGCGAACGACCTGCGCCAGCGTGCGCTCACCGTCTTGCGCAAGCGCTATCTGCAGCAGGGACGCAACGACCGGTTGGTCAGCGCCCTGCGAGTGGCCACGCAGTTTGCCAACACCGAGGAGATGCAGTCGCTCGCCGGGGAAGCGGCCGACCTGCTCCAAGGCAAGGACGACCTCCCGGCTGCCCGCGAGCAACTGGTCGAGCTCGTCGGTCTTCGCCCCGACGATACTGCGGCACGCGCGCGACTCAAATTCCTCGCCGACGTCACCTCGTCCCCCGACGCGTATTTGCGCGGCCTCGCCGCGGCGGCAAGCGCGAGCAAAGACCCGCAGCTGCAACTCTCGCTGTGGCTGGAGGCGGCCCAGATTCAAGAAGCGCGCGCCGACGGGGATGCGGCGATTGCGCTCTATCGTCGGGCCTTGTCCAGCGCGGCTGCGACGCCCGAACAGATGCTGCTGGCCCTGCGCAAGCTCGCGGTTCTATTGAAAGGCGACTCCCTCGCCGAGGAGCGTTTGAAGGTTCTGGCAAAGCAGGCCGATCTGGAGGCGAGCCCGCGCGATCGTCGCGGACTGCTCGGCGAGGCGGCGGATTTGGCTCGTTCGCTCGGGCACATCGACCGTGCGTTGGCCCTGTGGGAGAAACGCCTGGGCGCCGACCCGAACGACGCAAAGGCGCTCGGCCAAACCATTGAGATCCTCGAGCGCGCGGAACGGTGGAAGGAATTGGTCGTGGCGCTCGCCCGCCGTGCGGCGGCCGACGTCCCGACCATGGTCAAGCGTGCCGATCTCTTGCACATCGCCGCCATTGAGCGCGACCGTCTCGACGATCCGGCGCAAGCCATCGCCGCGCTCGACAAGAGCCTTGCGCTGGCCCCCGACGACGCCGAGGTGGAAGCGGGCCTCTTCGACCTCTACGCCAAGGTCGGTCGCTGGAAGGAATTGCTGGCGCTTGGAAGCCGCGCGACCGAGCGCGACCAGGGCGAGTTGGTCACGCTGTTCGTGCGGTTGGGAGATGCTTGCCGAAGCAAGCTTTCCGACCCGGAGGCTGCGGCGCGATGGTATGGCCGCGCCGTCGCGGTCGCGCCGCGCACGCAAGGACTGCGCGAGGCGTTGCACGCGCTTGCGGAAGGGGAGGCCAAGGCCTCTGCCGTGGAGGGGCTGGTGCAGCTTGCGACCGCCACCGAAGACTGGCAGGAGATGCTCGCGATCTTGCCACATCGGTTGTCATTGGCGCCCGACGACGCGCAGCGGGCAGGCCTTCTTCGCGAGGCTGCGACCATCGAGGAGAAACGCGCCAAACAGCCGAAGAATGCACTTGCCGACGAGCTCGCGATTTTGAAGCTGCGTCCGCACGATGTGGACGCGGAGGGCGAGGCGCTGCGTCTCGCCGAATCCACCGGCGAGTCCCGACCGGTCGCGCAGGCCATTGAAGCCGTCGCAGCGGTCGAGGGGCTCCAGGCCAACCGCAAGGTGCACTTGTTGCTGGTCGCAGCCAACCTGTTTACTGACAAGGCGCAGGACCACGCTGCGGCGCTGGCCTGCTTCGTGCGCGCCTTCAAGGCCGCGCCCACCCATCACGACGCTCGGCTTGGCGTGATTCGCTTGGCCAGCCTACTGGGCGACTGGCAAACCGCGGTCGACGCTGCATTGGCCGAGCCGTTCGAATCGGCGGCGCTGTTCGAGGTTCGTCTGCCGATCATCGAGAAGGTCGCAACCGCGGCGGGCGAGAATGCCTTGCGCCAGCTCGGCAAGGTGCTGTCGGTGGCGCTCGCGCGCAAGCAAGGCCCTGCCGCAGCGGTCAGGCGCATGGTGGAAGAGCGTATCGCCGACTACCCGGTGGGCGGAGAAGGGGGCACGGCCTGGACGGAGAAGGCACTGCTGCGCGCCCGCGACTACGATCCGTTGCACCTACCGACCTTGCGTCGCTTGGCGGAGGCCCAGCGCAGCCGCGGTGGCAAGCCGCTGTTCGACACCCTGATGCAGATTGCGGCAGAGGCGCCGCGCGAGCTGGATCCGATCGTCGAGGCCCTGCAGATCGTGTCGCGCGACAAGAAGGATCCCGCATCCATGCGGTCGGCTTTGTCGGCGCTGTTCGATCGCGCGGCCGGTCTGTTGCGTTCTGGCCAGACTGCGGTTGGCCAATCCGCGCCGGGGGACTGCCTGCTGCAGGCGACGGAAGGCCTGGCGAGCCTGCTCGGGTCCAGCAGCGACAAGCACGAGGTTCGCCGCGCGATCGACTTTCTGCTCGAAGCCTCGCGGCTGCCCATCCCGCCCGAGGCCGTCAAGTCCATGCGCGCGCGGGCCGGTGAGCTGGCAATCGACATCGACAAGAAGCTTGCGCGCGAGCTGCTTCGCCAGGCCGTCGACCAGGATCCGGCAAATCGAAGTGCCGCCAAGGCGCTCTCGCGGCTTCTGGAAGAAGCCGACATGCTGTCGGATCTGATGACGTTGCGTCGGCGCGAGCTGGACGACGCTGGCGTCGTGGACGAGCGCTTGGGTCTGCGTCTCGACATCGCTCGCCTGGGCGAAGTGGTGGAGAATCGCACCGGCCGGCTTGAGATGTTGGTCGCCAATCTGGAGGACTGTCCGGGCCACGCGGCCACCGTGGCCGCGCTCGGCACCTTGCTGCGCACGCGCGGACGCATGAGCGAACTGGCCGACATCCTGGTCGGCCAGGCGCGGAAGCTGGAAGAGCAGAAGGACATCCCGCACTCGGCTCAGCTGTGGGGCCAAGCCGCGACGATTCTGGAAAACCCGATTGCCGATCACGCCCGCGCCATCAGCGCCTATGAAAAGGTCGCTGCGTTGGCGGCAGATCCCTCGGCGATGGAGGCGCTGGCTCGCCTCTATCAAAATGCGGGCGAGCCGCTCGCGGCTGCGGGGTGGCTCGAGCAGCGTCTGGCGGTGGGCGTGACGGGCGACAAGGTCCAAGCTGCCTGCAAGCTGGCCGAGACCTACCAGAAAGCCGGTCAATCCCACCGCGCCGTCGCCGCGCTCGAGCGTGCACTGGCCGACGAGCCGTCCTCGGTCGAACTGTGGAAGATGCTGGCCGGCTTGCACCGCGACGCCGGTCACGACGAAGCCTTGGTCCGCACCCTGACCGATTTCTGCGCCCACAGCGACGATCGTGAGCTCGTGGGGCCGGCGGCGCGCGAAGTGCTGACGGTCTGCCAGGAACGTCTGCACGACCTTGCGCGCGCGGTGCCTGCGCTCGAACGTGCGGCGGCACTTGCCACCGACGACCGCACCATTCATCTGGCGCTCGCCGATGGTTTGCGCGCATCGGGTGCCTTTGCCAAGGCGCGCGCGGTCCTGGAAGGGCTGTTGCAGGCTTTCGGTCGCAGGCAGTCGCGCGAGCGTGCGGCCCTGCATCTGCAGATCGCGTCGGTCGCCCGCGACGAGAAGGACATTGAGCTTGCCGCCAAGAACCTGGAACTGGCGGCCACCGTGCTGTTCGACAGCATGGAGGTGCAGCTTGGGCTCGGCGAGGTGGCCGAGGAGCGCGGTGATTGGGAACGGGCCGAGAAGGCCTATCGCACCTTGCTGGTGCTGGCCCGTCGGGGCCACAGCGGCGATGCAACCATGACCGCTGGCGAGGTTCTGGTTCGCCTGCGGCGGGTCGCGCTCCGGCAAGGGCAGGCGGCGCAAGCGGCGGAGCACCTGGACTTGGCGATTGCGCGCGCCCTGCACGATCCGGTCGAGGCGCGGCGAATTCAGGCCGCCTTGCTGGCCGACGGCGACCACGACACCTTGCTCGCGCTTCTGGCCAAGCGGCGAGCGGCCGCGGCTCAGGTCACCGAGGAAGCCCTGGTGGTGTGCGAGCTGGCGTCGACGCTGCAGAAGATCGGCCGCCGCGACCAGGCGCTGTCGTCGCTGCTCGAAATTCTCGCGCGCGTGCCCGACAGTGCAGAAGCCCATCGTCTGGCGCACGATATCGCTGTCGACAGCGGTCGCGCCGATGCCTACCTGGGCGCGGTCGCTGCGGCGACTGAGAAGCTCCGTCGCGCCGACGATGCCCCTTGTCTGGCCGACCTGCTTTTGCGCGCGGCCGAGGTTGCGGAGAAAGATCTCGGCGTCTTCGATCGCGCTATGGCCTTCCTCCGCCGCGCAGAACAAACCACCCAGCGCGGGGCCGAGGTGGCGAGCGCGTTCGCTCGTGTGGCCGTCAAGGCAGGCGATTTGGTCGAGCACAAGCGCTCGATCGGGAACCTGCGGCGCTTGCTGGAAGCGGCCAGCGACACGCTGGGAAAAGCCGACATCTGCTACCGGCTGGCCGAGGCGGAAATGGGACAGGCGGACACCCGCGAGCAAGGTATCGCGCATCTGGGCCAGGCGGTCGAGCTTGCCCCCAATCTTCCGCGCGCCACGACGATCGTGCAGGGTGCGCGGGTTCCCGACGCCGCCCTGTCGCGCATCCTGCCGGTGTACGAGAAAGTGGCGCGTGCGTCGAAAGACACGCGGCTGCTGCTCGACTTCCTGGAGCGCAAGTGCGAGCTGCCGGATGTGGCCATGCCCGAGCTTCGCGAAGGAGTCGATCTGGCATTTTCCCTCGGTGAGGCCGACCGCGCAGAGCGCATGCTGGCGAAGGCGATTGCGATTGCGTCGGCTTCAAGTGCGGGGCTCCCGGATGGCATCTGGGCCATCGCCGATCTCGCACGGCGTTTCCGAGAGCGCGGGGATCTGGCCGGGGCCGCACGCGTGCTGGAGGGCGCGCGCGAAGGATGGACCAACCCGCGGCTCACCACCTTGGTGCGTGAAACGGCCAAGGCCGCCTCCGCCAACCCGGAGCATGGCGAGGTTGCGATACAGCTGTACCAGCAACTGCGAGAGCTGTATCCCACCGATCGCGAGATCTGGGAGCCGCTCTTGGCGCTGCTCACCCAGCTTGGCCAGAGGGATGCGCTTGAGAAGCTGGCGGGCGACCTTGTCGAGAAGCTCATCAGCCGAAGCGACCGCAGTGCGGTTCGCATGGCGTGGGCGAGGTTCCTGCTTCAGCGCGATGAGGCCGCGTCGGCGCAGATCGTGTCGACCACGTTGCGCGACATTCTGCTGGAAGAGCCCGGCCACACCGATGCGCTGACCTTGCTGGCCGACTTGTATGAGCAGCGGGGCGAGCTGGCCCAGGCCGTCAGTCTGCTGTCGGAGGCCTTGTCGAAGACCGACGAGAGCAGTGGGGGCGCAGCGCGGGCCATGCTTGCGCGGCGGCTCGGCGATTTGGTCAAGAAGGCGGATCCGGCCCAGGCCAAGGCGGTGTACCGGTCGGCGCTGAGGGCCTCGTTGCCCGACGCCTCGATCAAGCGGTCGCTGCAAGTGGCGTTGGTCGAGGTCCTGACCGCTGACAGCGAATCTGCCGAACGTGCCGGCCTGTGCGAGGAGCTTCTGCTTGGCGAAACCGGCGAAACCGCGGCGACCCAGGCGTTGGCGCTGTTCGACCTTCGGCTGCGTCTCGGCGACGACGCCGGCGCCGAACGCGCCATTGCGCTCGGCCGTGAGCGCGCCCCGGCCAATCCACAGATCTTCGAGCAGCTCGGGCGCTTCTACACCCAACGCGAGCGTTGGTCCGATGCCGTGGTGCTTTTCAGCTGTGAAGCCGACCGGCTGACCGACAAAGGCAAGGCCACGCGTCTTCTGCGCAAGATCGCCCACCTGCAGCGAGAGAAACTTGGCGATCCCAAGGCCGCTGCGCAGACCCTGCGCAAGGCCGTGCAGGCCGATCCGTCGGACTTCGATCTGGTTCGCGAGCTCTGCGATTCGCTGGCCGAGGCGCAGGAGGCTGCCTTGGCGGTCAGCACCGTGACCGAAATCCTGGCTGGCAGCAACGCGCCCGCGCTTCGCATCGGTCTTCTGCGCTTGCGAGCCGAAATGTCGTCTCGTGCCCACGACGACGAGGCGGCGGTCAAAGATCTGGAAGAGGCGATCACGCTCGGTGCAACCGACGCTGCCACCGAGCTTGCGGCGGCTCTGTCACGGGTCGCGGGTCGCGGCACCAGCACCGGCAACAAAGAAGTCGCACGCGCTGCCACGCTTCGACTGGCCGACGTGCTGCGCGCCAGCGGCGACCAGGATCAGGCGGACCAGGTACTGTTCCGTTGGGTCGAAGGTTGCCCCGACGATCGCGAGTTGCTCTACAAGATGCGCGACATGTTCCACGCCAGCCTTCGGTGGGAAGCGGCGGCCAATGTGTGGGCGCGCCTGGTGCACCTTGAAGAAGGCGACGCCAAGGCCGACGCGGCGTTGGCGCTGGCCGATGCCTACCAGAAGTTGGGGCGCCCGGAAGAGGCGATTCCGTGGCTGTCCAGCGTGCTTGCGCACGTGCCCGACCATCGGGCTCTGCAATCCCGCCTGGCCGCGCTGTACACAGCCGCAGGCCAATTGGCCGAGGCGGCCCGTCTGCGCACGGCGATGGCCGATCGCGAGCCCGACGAGAAACAGCGCTATCGCCTCTACCTTGAGATCGCCGAGTCTTTGCGTGCGGTCGGGCAGGGGAAAGACGCCGTGTATCCGCTCGAGAAAGCGGTGGCGCTTCCGGCCGCAGATCGAGGCACGCGCATCTTGCTCTCGGACGCCTATGTTGCCGCCGGGACGCTCGACAAAGCCTCGGGGATCCTGTCCGAGCTGCTCGCGGGCGGCAAAGGAATGAAGCCGGAAGAACAGGCGTCGCTCCACCATCGCCAATCCAAGCTTGCCGCTCTGGCGGGCGATCGCGACGGGCAACTGCAGGCGCTCAAGAAAGCGCTCGATGCGGATCGCCGAAGCGTGGCGATTGCCATCGAGCTGGCCGACCTTGCCGAGACCATCGGTGACGACGAGCTGGCTTTGCGAGCGTTGCGTGTGGTGGCGGCCAGCCCCGTGAAGGACGCCAAGGTGCTAGGCCACGCCTACTTGCGCCAGGCGCGTATCGCCCATCGAGCGAAGGACCGCGCGCGCGCCATCATCTTCGTGAAGAGGGCGCTGCAGGAAGATCCGGAGTTGGAAGAAGCGCGCGCTTTGCTCGACCAGCTGCGGTGATGCCCGGTTCCGGAACCGTGGCCGGACCTACTTGAACTTCTGAGCAAACTCTGGCTGCCTCTGGCTCATGAACCTAGAGCAGCACATGGTTGAATTGACTGCGGCCAGCCCCTTCACCGGGGCTGGCATGAGCCTTGTCACGGCGCTGGTGGCGCTGGCCATCCTGGTTCTGTTGCGGCGGATGCTACCGCGCGAGAGCCGCGACCATGGCGGGGTGCTGAAGATCTTTCTCGCCGTGGGCGCGCTGCTGGCCCTGGCGCGACTTGCGCTGGTCACCGTCGGGGTGGGGCATCTGGCGGTGGGGCGTGTGCCCGCCATGCTGTCGACCTTCTTCGTGGCGATGGGCGTGATTGGCACGGCGGTGATGGCCATGTTCGAAATCCTGCCCGCGCGCGTGAACGTCCGCTTTCCGTTGCTTCTGCGCGACCTCATCCTGGTACTTGGCTTCGTGGTCGTGCTGGTCGGGGTGCTTGGGCAAAGCGGCGTCGATGTCGCCTCGCTGGTCACCACCTCGGCGGTGCTGACCGCGATCTTGGGCTTGGCCCTACAAAGCACGCTGACCAACGTGCTCGCGGGAATTCTGCTGCACGTAGATCGGTCGCTCGGCGTCGGGGATTGGGTGCAGTTCGGGCAGCGCAAGGGTTGCATCACGGAAATTCGCTGGCGCTCGACCGTGCTTCGAACGTCGAACGGTGACACGGTCATCATTCCCAACGCCCAGATTACCGCGCAAGAGGTCTACAACTTCTCGCGCCCGCTGCCGCGCCACCGCGCCGAGGTTCACGTTGGTTTTCACTATCGTCACCCGCCCAACCAGGTCCGGCAGGTGCTGGTCGAGGCCGCGCGCCAAGCTCCTGGCGTGCTTCCCGATCAGGAACCGGACGTCATCCCCGTCGAATTCGGCGACAGCGCAGTCGTGTACGCGCTCCGCTATTGGATCGACCGATTCGATCGCGACGCCGACATCAAGGGCGAAGTGCTGGCCCGGGTTTGGTACGCAGCCCAGCGCGCCGGCCTGCAAATCCCGTTCCCGACCCGCACCATCGTGCAGACGGGTACGCAGGCGGAACAGGTCTCGCTGCCCGACGGGCATGCGCTTTCGCAACGAATTGCGGCTCTGAAACAGGCCGATCTATTTTCCACCCTGACCGCCGACGAGGTGCAATTGCTGGCGCGTGGCCTCGCGGAAAAGCGCTTCGCCGCCGGGGAGGCGATCCTTCGCCAAGGCCAGCCTGGCGATTCGATGTTCATCATCGCCGAGGGCAGCGTCCGCGTTTCCCTGGGGCAGGACGACATCAACACCACGCTCGCGTCGCTTGCCGCGGGCGACTTCGTCGGTGAAATGTCGCTGATGACCGGCGAGCCGCGCTCTGCCAGCTGCCTGGCTGCCACCGATGTGCTCGCCTACGAGCTTGGGCACGCAACCTTGCAGAGTCTCCTCACCGCGAGGCCGGCGATTGCCGACCAGATGTCCGTCCTGCTGGCCGCGCGCCAAGAGGGCTTGGCCCGCAAGGGCGGCGAAATCTCCGCTCTGGCCGCGAGCCGCGCGCCAGAGCACCGCCGCGACTTGCGAGAGAAGTTCCGCCGCTTCTTCAACCTTGGCTAGTGCCAGGTCGCAAGGCCCTGGCCACTGTCGCTAGAAGTTGCGTGGCGTTGTACGGTTTCGGTAGCACCGCTCGAAACCCGTGCTGGGCATGGTCGGACATCACGTCCTCCTCGGAATAGCCGCTTGAGACGATCATCCGGGCGTTCGGGTCGATGTCCAAAATGCCACGCGCGGCCTCTCGCCCGCCCATGGCGCCAGGGACCGTCAAATCGAGAATGGCCAGGTCGAAGCCATGACCGTCTGCCATGGCTTCGCGATACGCGACGATTGCTTCGTTGCCATTGGCCACAGCGTGCGTCGTGTAGCCGGCCTGTACGAGAATGCGCTCGGCCACCTTGCGTACGACGGCCTGGTCATCCATGAGCAGCACACGTCCATTGCCTGGCCCGGTCGCGGAAGCCGAATCTTCGGCGGTGGTCAGGTCGTCGGGAATGGGCAGGCAGATCTGAAAGGTCGAGCCGACCCCGCGGCTCGACGAGACGTTGATCCTCCCACCATGGGACTGCACGACCGAATACGCGACCGCCAGCCCAAGTCCGCTGCGGCCGGACTTGGTGGTGAAGAAGGGCACGAAGATGCGGTCAAGCAGCTCGGGGGCGATGCCGTCGCCGTGGTCGACGACCTCGATGCAGGCCTGCCGGCCCTTGCCGACCTGGTTCGAGAAAACGGGCGTGAGCTTGACGTCAACCGCGCCCCCGCCCGGCATGGCGTCAACCGCATTGCGTACGAGATTTTGGACGACCTGGGAGAGTTGTCCGTCATCGCCCAGCACCATCATTCGGCGCTCTGGCAACTGGAAGATGCAGCGCACATTGGTGCCCGCGCAGGCGAGGTTGGCGGAATCTCGCACGATGGGAACGATGTCTGTCACCTGGCGGACAGGGGATCCGCCCTTTGCAAAGGTGAGCAACTGACGTGTCAATGCCGTGGCTCGCATGGCCGCGCGCTGTGCTTCGTCGAGCCATTCCCATGCCTCGCTGCCGCGATTGAGGTGGGGCTGAACCAAGCTCATGTTGCCCACGAGCCCGGTGAGTAGATTGTTAAAGTCGTGCGCGATGCCGGCCGCGAGGGTCCGAATGGATTCGAGCTTCTGGATTTGCACCTGTTCCTGCTCGCGCTCCCGTCGTGACGAGGCATCGCGAAACACCCCGACCAGGCATGGCCGACCCGACAAGGTGGTGCTGCGTGCGGCGACGTCAACGAACAGGACGGTTCGATCTGCGCGAAGCATCCGAATGTCCAAGGCGTGGTCGAGTCGGCCCTCGGTCATGGCCCCAAAGGTCGCCAGGATGTCCTCGAGATCATCGGCGGGGTGGATATCCTGGATGCTCATTCCCACCAATTCTTCGGAGGAGCGCCCGAGCATGTTGGCGATGGCTGGATTGGCCATGACCAGCCGGCGATTGGCGATGTCGGCGACCAGAATGCCGTCCCGGACCGTGGAAAAGACGTCGCGAAAGCGTGCTTGGCTCTCGCGAAGCTGGTCGTGGATCATGCCCGCGTGGATGGCGAAGGCCAGCCGCGGCGCGAGCAGCTCAATCACCCGCCGGGTGACCGGACCCAGGCCGTCGATCTCGCCTCCGGCCGCGTTCAGGGTGCCGATGCATTGCCCAGCACACCGCAGGGGCGTACTGAACGTACAGCGCAGGCCTGCCGCGGCCAGGGCCTTGTCGACGGCATTCTCTTGGGGCCAGTCATTGATGTTGGCGCGATAGATCGATGCGCCGCTCTCGACGGTCGCCCCCAGGGTCGCCGAGGCGAAGGGAACCAGCGTGCCCGATTCGACCCCGCGGATCTCGCGGGTGGAGTCGAAGATACGAAACGACTGGCCTTCGTTCTCCAGCAGCGCCACCGATGCACGGGCAATCCCCATGCATTCGGCCATGAACGTGAGAGCACCGCGCGTAGTCTCAGCAAAAGACAGATGTGCAATTCGCTGGTCGAACTCCGCGACAAGCTCGATCACGTCGCCGGAAACGCCGGCGTCGCCGGCACCATCCTCTGCCCTGATTCCACCGTCCGGGGACATAAAGCAAGGGTAAGCCATCTTCGGGGCGCACGAAATAGGTTTGGTCCCCCTTCGGGAAAAGCCAATGCAGTCGCAGGTCTGTGCCCGGCACGAGGGCACTGCTGGCGCATCGGGCAACCCCGACACCACGACGGTGGTTCCCCCAAACCATGACCGTCGACTACGTGCGGGTCTGTCAGCGCTGACGCCCTGACTACGACACGGCGACGGGGTCGGGCTTGCCTGCCGGCTCGGCTGACTCGGCGGCGACCATCACGTCGGCGCGGCCGAAGCTTGGGTTGCCGATGGCGTAGCCGTCTTCGCCGTGCAGGTTGATGTCGAGGCCTTCGCGCTCCTCGTCGGCGGTGGCGCGCAGGCCGACCAGAGCGTCCACGACCTTCAAGATGGCGAGGGTGCCGACCGCGGAGAATCCAGCGGTCACTACCACGGCCAGGATTTGCTTGCCGAGGAAGCTGGCGCTGCCGGCGATGAGGCCATCGGCTCCACCCGGGTTCCAAGCCTTGACGGCGAAGACGCCGAGCAGAATGGTCCCGATTGCGCCGCCCACGCCGTGAACGCCGAAAGCGTCGAGGGTGTCGTCGTAGTTCAACTTGCCCTTCAGCGTGACGGCGGCGTAGCAGCCGAGCCCGGCGGCGATGCCGATGGCGATGGCGCCCATCGGACCGACGAAGCCGGAAGCGGGCGTGACGGTGGCAAGACCTGCGACCAGGCCCGACGCGAAGCCGAGCGCGGACGCCTTGCCGTAGCGAACGACGTCGACGATAAGCCACGCGATGCCACCAGCGGCCGCGGCGAGCTGCGAATTCACCAGCGCCAAGGTGGCGATGCCCGAGGCGCCAAGCGCGCTGCCGCCGTTGAAGCCGAACCAACCGAACCAAAGAATACCGGCGCCGAGCAGGACCATGGTCAGGTTGTGCGGCATGCTGCGTTCACGGGGATAGCCCATGCGCTTGCCGACCACCAGGGCCACCACCAACGCGGAAACGCCCGAGCTGACGTGTACGACGAGGCCACCCGCGAAATCGAGCACGCCCATCTGGGCCATCCAACCGCCGCTGCCCCACACCCAGTGGCACAGCGGATCATAAATCAGGGTCGCCCACAGCAAGGTGAAGAGGACATAGGCCGAGAACTTCAGGCGCTCGGCGTAGGCACCCGAGATGAGCGCCGGCGTGATGATCGCGAACATCATCTGGTAGGCAAAGAACAGCATGTGCGGGATGGTGTCGCCCTGGCGTGGACCAAGCTCCACCCCGCGCATGAAGGCGTAGGAAAGACCCCCGATGAGCCCGCCATGGTCAGGACCGTAGGCAAGCGAGTAGCCGAACACCGCCCATTGCAGGGTCACAAGCCCCAGCGCAACGAAGCTGTGCATGAATGTCGAAAGGACATTCTTGGTGCGAACCAAGCCTCCGTAGAAAAGTGCCAAGCCCGGGAGCATGAGCAGCACCAAGGCGGTCGAGACCAAGATCCACGCGGTGTCACCGGTATTGAGCATGGTCGTAGAGGTTGCATCCGCGGAAAATCCTAGAAAAGTCTATGTTTCATATGTCGAAACGAATTTGCGTTTGTGACACCGGGAAGCAACTTCGAATTATTTCTTTGGTTACACGGAAGATACATAGATGGGATTCGTGCCAGGTTCCTGGCGGTTTTGCGGCCCACACGGCCAACTGGCGCGACGGGAGCGGCCGAGATATGACAAGCCAGGTGACATCGCAGCAAAGCAGCAGCCCGGCCGTCTACTGTCACGGTCTACGCAAGGTTTACGACGGACGCCATGGACTGTTTCGCAAGCCATCGCCGTCCGTGGTCGCGGTCGACGGGCTCGACCTCAGCATCCGGCGTGGCGAGTGTTTTGGGCTCCTCGGGCCCAACGGTTCCGGAAAAACCACGACGGTAGAGATGCTCGAAGGACTGCTCGACCCCAGTGCAGGCCGGATCGAGCTGCTCGGAAGGTCGTGGTCCGAGCACGAGGCGGACTTGCGCGAACGGGTGGGTGTGGCCTTGCAGGAGACGCATCTGCCCGAGAAACTCACCGTCGAGGAGCTTCTGACCCTGTTTCGTAGCTTCTACCGTCGGCCGCGGCCGCTCGACGATCTTCTGTCCGACGTCGAGCTTTCGGAAAAGCGCCGCGCGTGGGTGGGCAAGCTTTCCGGCGGACAGCGGCAACGGTTGGCCATTGCGTGCGCGATGGTGGGCGAGCCCGAGGTGCTCTTTCTCGACGAGCCCACCACGGGCCTTGACCCGCAGTCGCGGCGCCAGGTATGGGGCTTGGTCGCGGCCTATCGTGCTCGCGGCGGCACGATCGTGCTGACCACGCACTACATGGAAGAAGCGGAACGCCTTTGCGATCGGGTTGGCATCGTCGAGCTGGGCAAGTTGGTGCGGGTTGGCTCGCCGGTAGAGCTCATCGCCGAGCTGCCCGGCGATCACGTCATCGAGGTGGAGTTGGAATCGACCACCGCCGCAGTTCTTGCGCACGAAGAACTGCTCGCCTTGCCGAGCGTGGCCGAAGCCCACCTTTCCGCCGAAGGGGTCTGGTCGCTTTCGGCCTCACAGCCCGAGCACGCGGCGGCCGCGGTGCTGGCGCTGGTCGAGCGCAAGGGATCGCGGCTCGCGCGCCTCGGCACCCGCAAAGCTTCGCTGGAGGACGTGTTCGTCGCTTTGACCGGGAGGCACTTGCGCGATGGCTGATGATCAGAAACCGTCGCTGCCGGCTGGTCGCGACCAACGGCGGCCGAACCCAATCGTCGAGCTCACCCTCATGCGTCTGCGGGAAATCGGCCGCGAACCCGGGGTTCTGTTTTGGGCTTTCGGCTTTCCCATCGTGCTTTCTCTTGCCCTCGGGATCGCCTTTCGCGTGCGCGGCCCGGATCCCGTGGTGGTTGGCGCCTTGCCTGGCATTTCGGCCGGCCTGCACAAGGCCCTGGTCGACGCGAAGGTGCAGCTCAAAGACCTCGATGCCGCCACCGCCGCGGCCGAGTTGCGCGCCGGACGCGTCAGTCTGCTGCTCGTCCCTCCGTCGGGCCTCGACCAGGCGCTACGGTTCAGGTTCGATCCATCACGTGCCGAGGCGCGCACCGCTCGGGCGACGGTCAACGCCGTCGTGCAACGGGACGCTGGGCAAGAGGATCCTGCGCCTGTCCGAGACGAAGAAGTCCACGAGGTCGGTTCGCGCTACATCGATTTTCTGGTTCCGGGTCTCATCGCCATGAATTTGATGTCCGGCTCGATGTGGGGCGTGGCGTGGGTCGTCGTGAACATGCGCGTGCGCAAGCTGCTCAAGCGGCTTCTCGCCGCCCCGATGCGCCGGCGCGACTTGATGCTCTCGCTGGGTCTTGCGCGCCTGCTGGTGATCCCCATCGAGTTGCTAGTGGTCCTGGCGTTTTCGCGTATCTTCTTCGGCGTGCAGGTGACGGGGTCCTATCTGGCCCTGCTCGCGGTCGCCCTGGTGGGCAGTGCCAGCTTCGCCGCCATCGCCATCGCCGTGGCAAGCCGCGCACAGAACACCGAGACGGTGAGCGGCCTGATGAACTTGGTGATGATGCCCATGTTCATCGCGTCTGGGGTCTTCTTTGCTTCCAGCAATTTTCCCGAGGCGATTCAACCGGTGATTCGCATGCTTCCGCTCACGGCGATGTGCGACGGATTGCGTGCCGTGATGATCGACGGCGCCGGGCTTGTGGGGGTGGTGCCTTCCCTTTTGATCCTGGCGCTCTGGGGAATTCCGTCATTCATTCTCGGGCTGCGCTACTTCCGCTGGACCTGAGGCACAACCCTTCAATCGCGATGCCTGGACGCAGACGCCGCCACTGCTACTGGGCTGACCGCCGCGACACGCAAGGTTCGGTTCGAAGGTGGTGTTCGCCACACGACCAGCAGGTCGACCCGCCTCTGCGGCCCAACCTCCAGAAGGATCTGTCCGGTCATCTTTGTGATGAGCCCGGTTCGGTAGCCCGATATGGCGTCTGGATGGCCTCCGCCAGGGTCGTTTCCCAACGAGAAGACATCGAGACCCGTGACAGGAAACGACACCGGACCGCTCGATTGGTTGGCTATCGTCACTCGAACGGCAAGGCCGTGAGGCCACTTCTGATCGATGTCCGCACAACCAACGTTCGCAAGCACGGAAAATGCTTCATAGGTGGTCTTCGTCGCGCTTTGCAGCCTGTTCGCAGCGCTGCACAAGGATGCCAGCGCCTCCTCCGTGGCGTTGATTTCGACCTGCGAATTCGTGGCCATCGAACCGGTTGCGGGAGCCGACTTTTTGCAAGACATGGATGCGCCCAACACGACTATCGTGGCGCCAACAAGCAATCGAGACTTCATGGCTCCTCCGGGTGGATACGAATGCACTCTCGGTTTCCTGTGGAGATTGTCAAGGGTCTCCCCCATTGACTCCACCAGCAGCTGCGACATCCAACGGACATCAATGTCATGGGGGCCGTAGATCCTTGGTGAGCTTTGCGGCGACGCGGGCGTGGCAGCAATCAAGTCGCTTTGGCCCGAGTTTTGCGTAACAATGGCCGTGTGTCGGTTCAGATTCGCGGCGGTGTCCGTCACATTGCGACCATGCGCGGGGCTTTCTGGCTGGGGGCCGCACATTTGGTGGTCGATGCGGTCTGCGTGACGTCCGTGTACCGTGCCTGTCCTCTCGCCGATTCGGCGCTGGCGAGCGCGCTGGCCTTCGTTCTTGGCTACGACCTCTTGGCCTTTGCCGGGCAGGCACCCCTGGGCTGGCTCATCGACCGGTGGAGCCTGCGTCGTGGCGCCGCGCTAACCGGGCTCGTGCTGACCGCGGCCGCGTTGCTGGCCGGCCGCAATGCAGGAATCGTGGTGATGGTGCTCGCGGGGGTTGGTAACGCCCTCTTTCATTTGGGCGCCGGTGCCATGGTGCTTGCCGGCTCGCGGGAGCGCGCTGCCCCTGCCGGCGTCTTCGTGGCGCCGGGCGCGTTGGGGCTGGGGCTGGGTATCATCCTGGGCCGCAAGTTTCTGTCCGTTCCCCTGTGGCCATTCCTGTTCGCCATCGCCGCGGCGTGCGTCGCCGTCCTGTTGGTCTCTGCCCGTTCCGAGGAAGCTCCAGCTGAGCCTGTTTCCGAGCCGGCCCGTGGCCACGGCGCCGTCCTTCTGATTCTCACCCTGCTGTCGCTCTCGGTGGCCGTCCGCTCGCTCGTGGGGACAGTGGGTTGTGATACCTGTTCGCGCGGCCTCTTCTTGATGGTGGCTCTACCCATAACCGGCTTCGCGGGAAAGCTCGTGGGCGGTTTCCTTGCCGATCGTTTCGGCTGGATCGACCTCGCCATGGTGGCGTTGCTCAGCTCAGCGCCCCTGCTGGCGTTCTCGGGCGGGGATCTCTGGCTGGCGCTGCCCGGGCTGATGATCTTCCAGATGACCATGCCGGTGACACTGGCCGCGACCCTGCGTGCCCTGCCGGCCTGGCCAGCGTTGGGCTTCGGTATTCTGTGCCTTGCCCTGGTGGCTGGCACTTTACCGGCCTATCTGCCCGGCGGGTGGCGGCCGCAAGGGATCGCCCTGCTGTTCCTGGTGCTCGGCTCTGCGGCTGTGCTCTACCTCGCCCTACGACTGCTGCAACGCCGGTCCCGTCTGCGAACGGCGCCGTCTATCGGCTCCAACCAGAGAGGCACGTCATCGGCTTTGTGCGGAGGTCACCCATGAGACTCGCCATCTTCCGCTCGACGTGAGCAAAAAAAACGCGCCTGGCTGTTGACCAGGCGCGCTCCCCTCCTGCACACCACTGCGATAAATGGCCCTCCGTGCTCAGCAGGCTCTCTTCCGTGGACCAAACGGATGCCGAGTACGGAGGGCCCCCCACTTCCCCCTAGTTACAGGAGTAGCTCCTTTCTGGCTTCCGCCGACCGCACGGTGCGGAAAGCATCAGCCGAGACCAAGTAGACCCTCCACATATTGACTTGCACTGAAGGTCCAAGCATCGCCTGGATTGAGCCGCGCAAGCTTGCCGCGGAAATCTTCCAGGTTCTTGTAACCGTGGGCATCCATCCACGCGCCCAAGTCCGCCAGCATCCTGCCAATGCAGGCCGGCTTCTCGCGCATGATCACGCCCACCACCTGGGTCGCTCGTGCCCCGGCCAGGATCATCTTGGCGACATCTTTGCCGCTGCTGACTCCGGTGCTGGCCGCAATTCCAGCGCGAAGCCGGTTCGACATCAGCGCAATCCAGCGCAACGGCAGAAGTGAATCGCGTGAATCGGTTTCTTGGAAATGCGCCTTCTTGGTTTCGCTGTCGACGTCGATGTCCGGCTGGAACAACCGGTTGAACATGACGAACCCGTCGGCCCCGGTCTCCTCGAACCGGGAGACCACATTGAATAGATTCGTGTAGAACGGATGCAGCTTCACGCCGATGGGAATACGAACCGCATTGCGAACCGCATTCAGGACATCGAGCTCGCGGCCTTCGACATCGGCTGCGGTGGCGTTGAGGTCGTTGACGGGCGAATAGAGGTTCAGCTCGATGCCGTCGACGCCTGCTCCTTCCAGGGCCTTGGCGTACGCAGCCCATTCCACCTTGGTGACACAATTGATGCTCGCAATCAGGGGGATCTTGACGGCCTTTCGCGCCTCGGACACCCAATAGACGTGGGTTCGGGTCCCCGCGTGCTCCAGGTGCGGGAACATCGACGTCGCCTCAGCGAAACTGTTGTCGTGCTCGGCAAGGTCCCTCTCGAAAGCTTCGGCGTCGATGCGGACCTGTTCTTCGAAGAGAGACTTGAGCACGACGGCCGAGGCGCCGGCAGCCTCCATGGCCTTGATGTTGTCAACCCGGGTCGAGAGCGGAGAAGACCCAACGATGATGGGGTTGGCGAGAGGTATACCCATGTAGCTTGTTCTGAGGTCGGCCATGATGCCCTCCTTTGTTGCGAAAGACGCACAGGGCAGGTCAGGTTTGGTCCAGGGAGCTCTGATGCCAGACGAATTCGACTATGGGATGCCGCCAAGCTTGGGGAGGTGACAGAAAATCAAGTCAGGTCGAGCAGGGTCGAATTTGGAATCGGCGCGCTGCGAAGAAAGACGATGACTTGAGCGCGCGCTCCGCATGTTCGCGATCCCATGCTGACCAACACCGTTCTGACCATCAAGCCCATCGACTCTGGCTGGATGAATGGGCAGTGTGAGTCGTCTATCGCCAACCTTACCGTTTTTCCGAATCCTCACAGCACCGCCCGCTGGTCGCTGCGGCGATTGACAAGTGCAATGTCTTCCAACCGAAGGGTGGAACGGCACAGGCGATGTTGTCTGCCGTGTCCTCCGTAGCGCCGCCTCTCCCGGAACGGCCCGAAATGCTCGATTTCGTGCCTTACTTGCGTGCCAGCGTAGTATATGGCGGCTTGAACCCGGGCGAGTCTTCCGCAAGCACTGCCAATCCAACCACCATGCGAACAGCTACTCTTTCCGCTCTGCTTTTTCTGTCCCTGGGCCAACGGGCGCTCGCGGCGACGAACGCCGCAGCGATTGCGGTCGAGGTGAGCCTACCGGGAGAAAAGAACCCCGTCGAGCTGCGCAATGCCTTCGCTGCGCGAGTTCTTGCGGGTCTTGAGTCCTTCAG
This sequence comes from Myxococcales bacterium, assembly GCA_003159055.1. Next base: position 20,313 of record PMLH01000238.1, on the reverse strand, counting down.
GATGAACCTCGCGCCGGTCACCGATCCTGCGGTCATCGATCGCGCTCTCGGTTGCGAAGGCGCGCTCTGCCTTCAGGACCTGGCGAGATTGGCAGATCTCGCGCTGGTTGTTCAGCTCCGGGTGCAGGCGAGAAAAACCGGCAAGAAAGGCAAGCTCGACTACGCCCTTTGGATGCTGGTCGCACGCAATGCGCCCGAGCGGAACGCCTGGCGTGAGAAGGGCGAATGTTCGGCGTGCGATGTCTTCGATGCCAAGCAGCAGGTCTTCTTGCTCGCCGGCACCATTGGCGAGCGCATCCAGGCCGACTCGCCCAAGACCGGCCAGGCGTCGACGACGCCGCGCCCCCGGTTCCCGTCGGCAACCGGTCCGGGAGGGGCGACGACGGAACTCGTTGCGCCGACAACGGCGCAGCCGCCGGAACGGTACGTACCACGATATCTGTCTGTCGCCGCCCTCGCCAGCGGGGCGGTTGCGGCTGGCGTCGGCATCTATCTCATCCACCTCAACGGGCAGGGCACATGCGATCTTGCTGGCTCTCGGGAACTTTGCCCGCGCAGGTACAAGACCCAAGGCCTCGGCATCGGACTGCTCACGGTGGGAGGCCTTGCGATGTTGGGCGGGCTGGGTGGCCTCGTCCTCTTGCCGCCTGGTCCGGGCGATCACGACGTTGCGCTGACGTTTGACGGATCGTCGGTCTCACTTGAGGGGGCCTTCTGATGGTGTCGCGCACCTTCCAGCCGAGCGGCGGTTGCTGGCACGTTCTGTTAGCCGCGGCGACGTTGGGGATTGGCTGCACTGAAGCGACCCCGAATTACTGCGAGAAGAACAGCGACTGTACGGGGGGGCGCGTCTGCGATATGGCCCGCGCCGTCTGCTCGCTGCCCGACGGGGCCACAGGTCCACTCGATGGTCCGACGAGCGTCGACACCGCGCCAATCGAGCCCGAAGACGCTCCGTACGCGGATGATGTCGAGGAAGCGGCCGACACGTTGGGCACCTACGATGGGTCCCAAGAGCATCCCGCCACCGACGGTGCCGCCGTCGACGACGTCCCCGTCGACGATGCCGCCATCGAGGTCATGGGCCCAGACACGCGGGTACCGGACGCGAGTGGAACGTGCGGTGTGGACGGTGACTGCTTGGACCCGACGAAGAGTTTCTGCGTGGCTGGCGTATGTGCAAGTTGCCAAACGGCGGGTCCGAATGCTTGCGGGGCGCTGATTTGCGACGAGTCTTCTGGAAGGTGCGTGGAATGCACCGACGCCGCGCAATGCACGAGGGATCCCGCGAAAGGCTTCTGTGTCGCGAACACCTGCGCCGGGTGCGACGCCGCGGGTGGGACCGTCTGTTCTGCCAGAACCGATGGCAGGAATGTCTGCGCCCACAGTGGCGTCACCGCCGGACAATGCGTGGAGTGCGCCGACGCTGGACAGTGTACGCAGGATCCGGCGAAGAGCTTCTGCGTTGCCAATCTGTGCGTCGGCTGCAGTGCGACCGGCGGCACTGGCTGCAGCGCGCGCACGGACGGAAGGATCCGTTGTGCCAGCGCAGGAACCGTGATCGGCCAATGCGTAGAGTGCGACGCCGACGATCAGTGCACGAAGGACGCAACCAAGAGCTTCTGCGTGGCGAATGCGTGCGTCGGCTGCCAGTCGGCTGGCGCCACCGCCTGCGCCAGCCGCTCCGCCCTTGCGCCGGTCTGCGGAACCACGGGAGTCTGCATTCAGTGCAGCACATCCGCCGACTGCACGGTGGCCACCAAGCCGATCTGCACGGCGAACGCCTGCGGAGCCTGCACCGCCGACAGCCAGTGCGTGGCCAAGCTCGGCCCGACCGGAAACCCTGGCGTGTGCATCGACACCGACGGACATTGCGCGATGGACGCGGAGACGGTCTACGTCGAGAACGTGATGGCCTGCCAGGACACCAACACGGGAACAGCCTCGGCCCCCGTGTGCAGCGCCCCGGCCGGCGTTGGCCTGGCCAAGGCGAGCTCGAAATCGCTGGTGGTCATCACCGGCACGTTGGCCGCGAGCGCCACCACGAGCATCACAGCCACCGCGCCCCTGACCATCGTAGGCAAGAGCAACGCGAAGCTCACGCCCACCCCGGGCAGCGACGGCATCACCATCAATGCGGGTCAAGTCACCTTGCGCGGGGTTGCGGTACTGGGAGGCACCTCAACCGGAATGGGCATCAACGCATCACCGACCAGTGGAAATACAGTCACCTTGCAGATGGATACCTGCGTGGTCAGCAACAACCCGGGGGGCGGCATTCTGCTCAATGGCGCTGCTTTCGAGATCAAGAACAGCACCATCACCAACAACGGACCTGGGCAGTTGGGTGTTGCCACGTGGGGCGGCATTCTGGTCAACAGCGTCCCGGCCAATGGGCCGACAACCCTCGACTTCCTGACCGTGCAAAACAACAACCCGGTTGGCATTTCGTGCTCGGGGAACATCACGGGAACTGGCGTTCTGGCCACAGGAAACACCAGCGCGCAGATTGGGAACTGCGGTTTCACCTCGTGTTCTGCTTTCGACGGTGGTGCCAACTGCGGATCGCAGACCACGCCGCCATAGCGATCAATCAACCGACCTAGCGAGTACCCGAGAGTTGTCTCTCGACAATCTTGGCCCCTCGCAAGGCGACGGCATTGTCGGGCTCCAACTTCAGCGCGTTCTTGTATTGGGCGAGGGCCTCTCGAAAAAGATGCAAGCTCTGGTAGTAGCCACCGAGCGCAAGATGGGCGCGGACGCTGCCACCTGCTTTGAGCGCGCGTGTGCCGAGCTTGACCGCCTCGCGGCGGCGGCCGCTATCGAACGCCGCTTCCGCTGCTGCAAGCAGCTGGTCGGCCGAAGCTCCCTCGGCTTTGTGCCTTGCCGGCCGAGCTTCCTCGGTCGGCGAAACCGTCGGTGCTGCTTGCGGCGGCTCCACGGGCGTCGGTGCAGGCATGGCGGCAGCGGCCGATTCCTCTGGATGCGGCTTGGGTGGTGCGACCGGCGGGCCTGTCTCAAGGCCTGCATCCAGCGGCATGGGCGCGCCCAGGGGGGCAGCGGTTGCGTCGACTGCAGACTCCGCCGCCGCCAGCCCCACGGGCTCGGCGGCGGGTGCCATGACAACTGGCGCGTGCGACCTGCTGTCCGACAGCGCCCGATCACCACGTTCGGATGACCATAGGATCGCGCCCCCGGCGACCAGCCCACCCAGGGCCGCTGTCGCGGCCACGATCTTTAGCGAGACGCGAGGACGCCCCGACGGATGCGTCGTGGGCGCCGCGAGAAGCGCATCGATGCCCTGTCCAAGCTCGGCCACGGTCGCGAAGCGATGATCTGGATTGCGGGCAAGCGCCTTCATCACCAGTTGGCACAATTCCGCAGGCAGGTCAGGCCTGTGTCGTTCGATGGGCGTGGGATCGACCGTTGTTTTGCTGACGAGAATGTCGTCGCCCTCGTGCGGGAGCTTCTTGCCAAGCATCTCGTAGAGGACTTCGCCCAAGGCATAGATGTCGATCGTCGGCGTCGCGGACTCTCCCTGAGCCTGCTCAGGCGCCAGGTATGCCAGGGGGTCACCACGGTTGCCCGCCCTCGTCAGTATCGTTTCGCCGAGATCTAGCTGGGCCAGTCCGAGGTCCATGACTTTCACGAGCTCGGGATTGCCCTTGCGCTTTACCAGCATCACGTTGCTGGGCTTGAGGTTGCCATGCATCACGCCAGCCTCGTGCGCGGCCGAGAGCGCCTGGGCGATTTGTGAGGCGATCTTGAGTGCACGGAGCGGCGGGAACGGGGGCCCTTTCGCAAGGATCTGGTCGAGGGTTTCACCGCGCAGCAGCTCCATGGCCAGGTAGAGGAACCTGCTGTCCGCCGAGGCACCCACATGTTCGATGTCGACCAGGTGCGGGTTGGCGACCCTGAGGATGGGCTCGACTTGGCGGCGGAAGCGTTCTTCGAGCGCGTCCGTGCGCCCTCGGGGATGCAGGACCTTGAGCGCCGCGCGCGCCTTGGTCGTCACGTGCTCGGCCTCGTAGACGCGGCCAACACATCCCTCTCCAAGTGACTTGACGATCCGGTAGTCGCCGATCTCGGCGCCCACGGCCGGAATCTGCGTCCAGCCGCGCCTGGGAACCAACGACTTGGCGATGAGCTTGCACCCCTCGGCCAGGAGGTGCTCGTTCTCTTGAATCTCGATCTCTCGATCGTCCGGGAAAAACTTGTCCAGCCAGGCCGCAACCACCCTGCGGTCATCCTCGGACGGACCGGGGCCGTGGAGAAACTCGTTGACCGATTCTGCCCCTTCCAAGGGCGAGAGCTTTTCCTCGAGCAGGTGCGGGACGAACTCGACCAAGGCCTTCGGGAAACGCTCGAAGGGAAGATCGAACAACAGATTGGCCAGCGGCCTGAAGTCCTCGTAAACCCGGGCGGATACCTCAGCCCGAGGGTGGCGTCCGTACCGATACCCGACGACCTTTGCTTGGCCCGAGTATCCAACCAACACGGTCCGTGGCGACAGGTTGCCATGCAGCCGACCGGTGCCTTCAAACGCATGAAAGTAGGCGATGGCCGCGAAGGCGTCGTGCGCGATAACCAGGCCCAACTCGGGCGGAAGCACCAACGACCCCGTCTCGGCTCGCTCGGCAATGGCCGCCACGGTCTTGCCGTGAACGTGCTCCATCACGATCCCGATCTCGCTGTCGCTCTCGTCGAAGTCGAGGATCTTCGCGAGCGTCGGCGCTTCCATCCGGCCGAGGCTCTCGGCCTCGCTCTCAAGGACAGAGGCATCCCGCGGGGCGATGACTTCCCGGGGTGCCAGCTTCACGACCCACGGCCGGGGCGCCCCACTGATCGCCAGAAGGTAGACGGACCGATCTCCCTCGTCCGAGAGAATCTTGAGAAGGGCGTCGGATCCATAGATGGCAGGCAGAGTGGTTGGCACAGACGGCACGACTAGAGCACGCTAACCGCCCCGGCCAATGGTGGCAAGGAACCTGCAAAACCGTGGCGCAGCTAGGCAGTCGTGAGGCACGCGGCGGTTGTCGGTACTCCGAGGCCGATGACTGAGATTTCCGACCCGAAATGCTCCCATCGAGTGCCGCGTGGGCTCGTCCCAATACGTGACGCCACGCCCCGGCCGGGGTGTTCCGCCCGGCATTCCCGTCGACAAATCGAGGTTGGAGCCACCCGGCGGCCGAGGTTAGCCATGTTGCCGTCGTCTGATTACGAGCAATAGACCCACGCTCAAAGCCGACCAGAGAAGACTTGGCCTTGTCCTCGAGCCCAAGTGGCACGAACAGCCGCCGCGTGCATCGGCATCACTCGAAGCATCGAGACCAAGGTGAGCCACGTGATTGCCAGCCGCAGTCCCATCAGCCGCAAAGGCGTCGGGCAGTACCGGCGGGTTGGTATCGAATGCATTGGCCACTTCGAAAACGGCGGCATCGACTTCCGAATCGGACCCTGGGTCCGGCGGCGATTTCTCCATCACAGCGTCGAGACCCGAACAGGCGGCACAAGGCAGGTCGCTGGAGCCTGTCCCCGAATCGTCACCGTCCGAGCCTCCGTCGAGGAAGATCGGGGCATCGTAGTCGATGAATCGCGCCCAAACCCGTTGGTTGTCGTAGGGCGGGGAGGCTTCAAACCGAGTGTAGGCGACAAGTGTACGATCGGGCCCATCCGAGGCTAGCGCCGGCGTGCCCCACGTCGACTGCCCACCGAGCTCAAAGGTATTCGACCGTACGATCGTTCCCGAGCTGGCATCCACCCAGGCTGCGGAGATGCTGGATGAGCCGGCATTTCGCCAGCCAACGACATACTGACTCCCATTCCAGATGACCGCGGGGTCCGTCAACATCACGATGGCGCCGAGATGATAGAACGCGAAATTGTCGAAATGCTGTTGCTGGCTGAGCTCCATGCCCGCGTCGGTGCTTTCCTGCCCGCCAATGGGTAGGCCTGCGCTGTCGAGGCGTGTTCCATAGAGGTCGGTCATGTTGGTGGGCTTGTAGTCCGTCGTCGGGTTGAAAAGCGTGGTTTGTGTCAACCAGGCGACATAGAAACCATCACCCTTGCTTGCCAACCTGACTCCGTGTACGGACGGGGACTGCAAGATCACTGTGGACTGGTCACCCACCAGCGTACCGCCCGGCGTGACCACGCGAGAGCGTAGGTAGGCGCCAGTCTGCATTGGGTCGCCGTCTCCCCAGGCCACCAGGTAGTGATCACTGGCGAAGGCAACACCGACCGAATTGGGCAAGCCTTGTTCTGCGATGGCAATTCCCGCACCATCGTCGACGACCGGCCCGCCAGTTGTTGGATCAATGCGCGCGCCGTGAATCCCGGGCGGCGAATTCCCGCCGGGTGAGTCCAGCCACGCCACGAGGTAGTTGCTTCCGTCAAAGGCGATGGCTGGTGCGGTTTGGTCGCCTGAAGCTCCGGCGATGAGCACGCCGTTGGGGTCGACAAGTGCCCCGGTATCCCGCCGAACTCGCGCGCCGTAGATGTCGAAAGACGTGCCGAAACGTTTGTCTTGCCAAACCACGTAGTCGTTCGCACCGTCGAAGAAGACAGCCGGAGAACTGGGCTTGTTGCTGGCAGGACTGATGACGACGGGGGATCCCATGGGGATACCGTCCCTTGCCAGGCGGATGCCAACGAGCTCGCCATCTCCCGTTGCACTCGGCCGACGGATCCACACGGCAAAGTAGCTCGCGCCGTCCATCACGAGCGCCGGTGAATCTTCGTACTGGGCCAGGTCTTGCCCACCCGAAGAGGCAACGAAGGTCGGTGAATCCAGCGCAATTTCCTCGGTTGGCCACGGCGCCGCCGAACCAGCGACCAGATGCGGCTGCCTGGACGTGACCCCACTGCCAGAGCCACCGATGCAGGAAGAAGCAAGCACGGCCAGGAATGCCCACGCATGGACTCGATTCATCTCAGGCCTCCGTACGACCAATTTTTCCGCCTTTTCGGATGAATTGGAAGTCAGGCTGCAGCCCAGGGTGTGCAGCTCAGCCCTTCTTCTTGTTCTTGCGGGGCTGGCCGGCGTCGGCTTTTACTTCTTCCATGGTGGTGCGCAGGTTACCGCCGATGTCGTTGGCTTTGACTCCGGGCGGGCGATCCCAGGGAACGTCTTTTAGCTGCTGGCCGGCGGTGACTTCGTAGAGGTAGCGCGCGGTCATCGGCACGGTGAGCATGAAGGCGGCATCCTTGAAACCGAGCGGGCGTTCGCGACGGTCGTCGCCGATCCACGCGGTGGTCATCCAGCGTGAGGTGTAACCCACGAACCAGGTGTCCATGGTTGCGCTGGAGGTGCCGGTCTTGCCGCCGACGAGAAGGCCAGAGCTGCGCAGGGCAGGGGCGTGTCCCTTGGTGACCACATGGCGAAGCAACTGCGAGGTCAGCCAGGCGGCGCGCGGTGGAATCGCATCCTTGGTCCGCTTGCCGGCTACCGCGACCATGCGGTCGAGTCGCTCGGCTGGCGATGACATCGGATCGGAAACCGCGGTCGCGTCTTCCAGAAGCGTGCCCGATCGATCGCGAACCCGGCGGACGTAGATCGGATCGGACAGCGAACCGTTGCGGGCGAAGGCGGAAAACGCGCGGGTCAGCTCGTCGATGCGGGTGCACGATGCACCCAGCGCCAGGGCCTGGTCGGGAATGATCGGGGTGGTCATGCCGAGCTTACGCGCCCACGCTTCGACGTCCTTGCCGCCAAGCAGCTTGAATAGCTGCACCGACGGCACGTTCTTCGACCAGATGAGGGCGTATTCGAGATTGACCTGGTACTCGACGGTGTTGTTGAGGTTTTGTGGGATCCACACCTCGCCCGTGATCGGATCCACTTCGGCGCGTGGCGTGTCGTTGAGCAAGGACGCGTAGCCATAGCCGCGGTCGAGCGCGAGCGAGTAGTAAACCGGCTTGTAGGTCGAACCTGGCTGCCGACAGGCCTGCACGACCCGGTTGAATTCCGAACGATCGAAGTCGAGCCCGCCCACCATCGCCACGGCGTAACCGGTCTGGTGGTCGTAAGAGAACAGCGCGCCTTGCACGCGCGGCGTCTGTTCCAGGCGAAGCGCGACGGGGCCGCGCGGCGGCGGTCGATCGGCGTAGGCCGGTATCCACTGCACCTCGCCGGCACTGTCGTAGGTCCAGTCGGCAAAGCGGCGCAGGCGCGAGCGGTGCATCGGCGTTACCCAGACGACGTCGCCTGGGTGCAGGACCGAATTCGTGCTCGAGACAGTCTTGCCGTTGGTCGAGTCCACGGCGGTGTAGGGGAAGGCCCAATCCATCCCGTCCGACGGAAGCGGGTAAAGTCTCTCGCCCACGCGCACGTGGGCTTTGCCGCCGCCGGTGCTTTCCACGAGGCCCAGATAAAGCTGTCCCTCGACGGGCGCGCTCGCGCCGTAACGCGCACCTGCGCGACGACGGAATTCGTCCGCGGTGGCGCCGCCGAGATGCGCGACCGGGCCGCGCCAACCCTGGCGCTTGTCGAGTTTGCGCAGGGAGAAGTCGACGTTCTCTTGCGCAGCCTCGTCGATCCACGGTACCAGCGTGGTGTCGATCTCAAGGCCGCCTTCCCACAGCGCCTTTTCGCCGTACCGTTTGACTGATGTCGCGACGGACGTGCTCGGCGAAGTAAGGCGAGCGCTCGCGGAAGATGTCGGGCGGCTGACGCACGGTCGAGAGGACGCGCACGCAGGTTGTTCGGCCGTGGCCTCGTCGATGACTTTGGCGGTGGCCATCGCGGTCAGCACCTGGTCGCGGCGCATCCTCGTCACCTCGGGCGCCAGCAAAGGTGAGTAGCGGCTTGGCGCCTGCGCGATGCCGGCGATGGTCGCCATCTCGCCCAGGTCGAGCTCACTGACTTGCTTGTTGAAGTAGCGACGCGCGGCCGCGGCGACACCGTAGGATTGGTGGCCGAGGAAGATCTGGTTGAGGTAGAGGGTGAGGATCTGATTCTTTTCGTAGCGAGCCTCCAGCCGGCGCGCCAAGATCGCCTCGCGGAGCTTCCGTTGCAGCGTCTGCTCCGACGAGCGCAGAAACGAACGCGCCACCTGCTGGGTGATGGTGGAACCGCCTTGCACGACGTGCCCGGCGCGCAGGTTGGCGACGAAGGCGCGCAACATCCCGCGGTAGTCTAGGCCGCTGTGATCGTAGAAGCGCCGATCTTCGATGGCCACGAAGGCCTGCAGGAGCTTCTTCGGAAACGCTTCCAGTGGCAGAATCTCGCGACGCTCGCTGGCCAGCTCGGCGAGGTCCGTCCCATCCCAGGCATGCACGCGCGTCGATTCGGCGGCCTCAAGGCGGTAGCGGTCAAAGTCGGGCAAGGCGGGCAGGGTGCTCGCGAAGTGCGCGTAGAGGCCTATCCCGACAAGCACGACCAACCCGGCCACGCACATGGCCGCGAAAGCATAGAATTTGATCAGCCAGAACCAGAATCCGCCGTCAGAGAGATTGGTGATTTCGACGCCGGCTGCCTCTGGCGAGTTGGATCGCCAACGCACAGGCTGAATCTAGCAGTCCGTGGCGAAAGTCTCCACGCCGTCGTGTATGCCCGCCGCGACGTCGTGGGAGTTGAACGCGCCGGCCCAGGCGTTCTGCGGAAGGATCGAGGCTGACGGCATGGCCAATCGAGTAGCCCGCTCGGCCGAGCCCGGGGCTCTACGTTTCACACCAGAGCTGAATCCTGTGGAGGGTGAGCGCGGCCCTACGCGGCCAACGACGTGTTTTCCACGATCCTGCCGTCTGCGACGTGGATCACGCGCTTGGCGTGCTTGGTGACCCGCGGGTCGTGGGTCGAGAACAGAAACGTCACGCCCTTCTCTCGGTTGAGCCGCTGCATGATGTTGATGATCTGCTCGCTGGTCTTCGAGTCGAGGTTGGCGGTGGGCTCGTCGGCGAGCACCAGCTCGGGGTTGGTGATGAGTGCACGGGCGATGGCCACCCGCTGGCGTTGGCCGCCGGAGAGCTCGTCGGGGCGATGTTTGAGGTAGGGGGCAAGCCCCACCTCGTCGGCCAGCGCGTGCACGCGCCGGCGCAGCGACGCTGCCGATTCGCGTTGCTTGCGCATGAGGCACGGGAACTCGATGTTCTCGATCACGTCGAGCACAGGAATCAGATTAAAAGACTGGAAGATGAAGCCGATGTTCTCGTTGCGCAGGCCGGCCAGCTTGTCGAAATCCCGGTCGCCCACGTCGACGTCTTTGAACTGGTAGCGCCCGCTGGTGGGCCGGTCGAGGCAGCCGACGATGTTGAGCAAGGTCGACTTGCCCGAGCCCGACGGGCCCATGATCACGGTGAACTCGCCCTTTTCGATGTGGAGGTTCACGCCTTGAAGAGCGGGCACGCGGGTCTTGCCGAGGTCGTAGATTTTGGTGACGTCTTTCATGGATACGAGGGTGTTGGGCATGGAGTTCTTTCGTTGCTGTTGTGTTTTCAAGTCAGTAATAGCCGCGGGCTTCGAACAGCACGCGGAAGGCGTAGGGGGAAAGTCCGTATTCGCTGAAGCTGTCGCCCGCGACCTGGGCCTCGCCGACCCCAAGGCCGTGAATGGGCACGAAGCCGTAGAGGCCCAAGTTCAGCCATTCGCGGACGTTCCACGCCACCGAGGGGGAGAACACGCCCGAGAGGTCGCGCAGGCCCGCGATGAGCACCGCACCGACGGTCCAGTCGTCGGCGATGCGCGGCTTGCTGTAGCTGACGATGAGGTAATGCCGGCGCAGCGGATCGAAGGCGTAGCGCTGGGGCAGGGCACTGCCCGAGACTGCGCTGCTCACGCTCGGCAGGGACTTGGCATAGCTTTGCAGCGCGACCGCATCGGCAAATTCCTGGTCGCCGTAGCCGTCGCTTTGGTAGTAGTACTCGACCGAGAGCAGGCTCTCGTCGGCGAACATGCGACGGGTGCCAGCGATGATGCGCGGGTAGAAGGCGGTGCTGTCGGTCTTGCTGGTGGCGAAGGGTGTGCCAGCGGCACACGCTGTCGGATTCTCCACGCACGCGTGGACCGGAAAGCTGCGAGCCGATCCACGCGTGAGCAAGGCCTCGGCGTGCAGCTCGTAGTCGGTGAAGAAGTAGCGCGACAGGCTCAGGCCCAGGCGGGACTTGTTGCGGAAGTCGTCTTGGTACGCGTTCGAAAAATAGTAGATGAGGTTCACGTCGGTGCTGGCTAGCAAGGCATAGAGTCGACCCGCGAAAAGATAGTGTGAGGTTGTGTCGCGGGCATCCGTGCCAGTGGCCGGCGCGTAGTCCGGATAGCGCAGGAACGCGTAGGGCAGGCCGCTTTGCGTGTACAGCGCCTGAGGTGCAAACAGCGCCGAAAGCGTAAACTTCTCGAACGGCAGCTCCACCCGCGCCAGCCAATTGCCGGCGCGCTGGTAGTTCGGGTCGGTGGGATCTTTGGGCGGATTGATCAAATCCGTCGGATTGAAGGCGAAACCCGCGCCCCAGGTGATGCGCTTCTTGCCGACCAGCACGTTCAACCAGGGCTTGGGCGACAGTGACAGATAGAGCTCGCTCGGCACCACCGCCGGGTGCAAGGCCGGCACATCGTGGTTGGACACCCGCGCGCGACCACCGTTGCCGTCATCTTCATAGAAGAGCCACCCGCCCTGGTACACCAACGACAGATCGGCATACGCGAACGAACCTCGTGTGCCCAGGTTCACCTTTAGTTGCACGTTGGCCTCGGTGAGCGAGGCGATACTTGGCAGGTCACCGGTGGCCACCGGCACGTTCGGCGTGATCTGTTGGTAGGCCACGCGCTGGCTGAGGTAGCCATTGACCTGCGCCCTCTCGTGCGGGGCTGCCACCCCTTGCGCGTCTTGCACCTCCTGCGCGAAGGCCGACGGGACCGCGAGAAGAATCAGCATGGCGATGGATGCGCGAAGCATGTCAGCGCCCCAAATCGTCGAGCACGAACTTCTGCGCCGGGGCCTCCACGCCTGCTTTCATGTCGACCATGGTCATCTCCGAAAAGCGTTTGGTAGCCAGCTCGTTGCGCATCACGATTCGCGACGGCCGTTCCAAGCCGTGGAAGGTCTTGGTGCTCTCGAAGGTCGCCGAGCGCAGCATCTTGCCCGAGGCTGCGTAGTACTCGGCCTTCATGGGCAGGCGCTTGTCCTTGTCGAGCCACAGTCGAATGCGGTCGTAGCTGGCCTCGTTGCTCTTGGCGGAGAGCTCCACAGCCCACGACGATGCGTCGGTCTCTGGCAGCAGCTTGGCGTCGTAGTCGGCGACGTAGTTCACGCGCATGATGTCGCCGTTGTTGAAGTCGCCGCCCTGGAAGCTTTCGCGGGATGCGATCCGCAGCGCGCGCTTTAGGTTGGGCATGTAGACCCACATGTTGTCGCCCACCTTCAGCATCTCCTGCCCCATGGCCGAGGCTGGTTCGAGGAACCACACCCGAGTCTTGTCGTTGCCGAGCTTGAGCGCGCGGAATTTGTAGCTGCGTGTGCTGCCGTCCTGGCGATGCGCGACCATTTCCATGACCGCTTCGAAGGTCCTGGGCGACATCACCTCGTCGTAGCGACGGACCAACTCGTCGGCGGTGGGTGGGTTGGCGGATGCGGTGCCGGTAGCGAGGACCAGGCAGGCGAGGGCAAGGCAGGCTGTTTTGATCATGGTTGTGATTCCTTTCTCTAGTTGGTGCGAAGGGCCTCGACCGGGCGCAGGCGCGAGCCTTTCCACGCGGGATAAAGCGCCGCCGCCAGCGCGCCCAGCACGGCGAGCAGCACGACGGCCAGCAAGAAGCCGGCGCTGACCGCCGGGTAGTAGGTCACCGGCTCGTTGGGACCGAAGGCGCGCGTGAAGCCGCCGCGGCCGATCAGGCGCACCACCAGCGCGCCCAGCATCGAACCAGCGAGAGCGCTGGCCATCGACATGAACGCCGCCTCGTAGATGAACAGCAGGCGAATCTGCCGGCGCCGAACCCCGACCGCGAGCATGGTGCCGATCTCGCGGATGCGCTCGTAGACCGACATCAACATGGTGTTTACGACCCCCGTCATCACCAACAGAAACAGGATCACTGTCACCACGAACATCAAGCCGCGCATGATCTTCGCCCGACCGGCGTTGGTGGTGTCGAGCTCGCGCCAGGTGGTGACTTGGAAGCTGGGACCCAGGGCCGTGCGCAGGTGAGTGGCGACGTCATCCAGTCGACCCACGTCCTCGACGCCGACCACGTAGTGCGAAACCACGCCTGGCATACGCAGAAGTTTTTGTGCGAAGGCCAACGTGACCGTGCTTGCGCGCTTCGATTCCGCCGGGTGGGTCGTGCGCAGAAAGCCCTGCACGGTCACATCCAGCGCGTTCACGCCCCCGTGCGCGCCGGCCGCCTGCATGACAAGGCTCGACCCCACTTTGGCGTCCAACGAGTCGACCAGCGTGCGGCCAACCAGAATGGCGTCCTCGGCGTTCGGCCCGAGCGGTTTCGATCCCTTGGCCAGGTAGGTGGCCCGGCGCGGGCACACGGCGTACTCGCGGGCTGGATCGATGGCGGTGGCCGCGAACATCGTGCCGTCGCTGCCGTTCGACAACATGCCGTCGAAGTCAAGCCTGGGCGCGACCGCCACCACGCCCGGCACCGCGCGGATCTTGGCCGACAACTCAGGTGTATCTAGAAATGTCATCTTGAGCGGATCGTCCGAGCCCAGGTACCCGGTCTTGAACACCTGAACCGCGCCGACCTTGGATTCGACCGAGACCTCGACAATGTTCCTCAGCAGGGCGTTGACGAACGACTGCAGAAACACGATGGCGAAGACCCCGAAGGCGATGGTCAAGCCGGTGACGAGCGTGCGGCGCTTGTTGCGGCCGAGACTGCGAAGAGCGAGCTGTGGAATACGCATGGTTACACCGAGGCAAGGGCTGTGACGGGACGTAGGCGACTGGCGCGCAGGGCAGGCCAGATCGCGGCGAGGACGGCGCCGGCGGTTGCCAGCGCCAGGGCGATTACAAAGAAGGTCAGGTCGACGAAGGGATGGACGTGCAGGGTAGAGGTCCCGAAGTGGAAGTGGAGACCGGCCTTGCCGATGCGGAAGACCAGCGCGCTCCCGAACGACGCCCCCACGAGCCCGCCAAGACAGCCGAGCACCGTGGCTTCCAGCAGGAAGAGCGCCAGGATACTGCGCCGGCGCACGCCGAGCGCCATCATGGTGCCGATCTCACGCGTGCGCTCCAGCACCGACATCAGCATCGTGTTCACGATGCCGAGCAAAGCAACGACAAGAAAGATGCCGGTGAACAGGTTCGACATGAACCGCCACGAAGCGACGCCGTCCTTTACGAAGGGAACCAGCTCACTCCAGGTCGAGACCTCGTACGGAGGTCCCAGCGCGGCCACGATGGCTGCCTGTACGCTGGAGAGCGCCTTCAGGTCGTCCACCGCGATGATGATCTCCGTCGCGCGGCCCTGCATGTGCAGAAGCTCTTGCGCCATGGTCAGCGGCACGAACCCGATCTTCTTTTCGGGCAGCGGCAGGCCAGCCTGTCCGTAGACGCCAACTACCGGGAGATCGGCCGCTGACAGCGAGCCTTCCTTGTCGTTGGTGAGCAGCGCCGCCTTCTGCCCCAGCTTCATGCCGAGCGTCCTCACCAGCTCAGGCGTAAGCACGGCCGCCTCACGATCGGCCGCGGTGAAGGCGCGGCCCTCTGTGGCGATCTTGTCGCGCTGGGGACAGACGCTGAGCTCACCCACGGGATCGAATGCCGAGATCAGCGCCGGCGAGGTTGTGTCGTTGGCATTCACCATGCCACCAAAGGCGATGCGCGCTGACACCGCGCGGACGCCAGGCACGGCCCGGATGGTGCCAAGAAACTCGGCATCGGCCGGTACGTCTAAATCCAGCGACGAGCCACCTGTGGACTTGAGATAGCCGACCCGATGGACCTGCAGCGCGCCGGTCTGGCCGAGCACGACCGCGCTTTGCATGGCCTCGACCATGCCGTTGACCAGGCCCCGCAGCGACACGGTGGCGACGATGGAAACGAAGATGGCGGCGAAAGTGATGATCGATCTGCGCCGATTACGCAGGACGTTTCGTAGGGCGATGCGAATGAGGGCTTGCATGGTCTCCTTGAAGAAAGGGTTCGGCCGGCACAACAGCAAAGGGCAGGCCAGGCAGTGCAAAGCCCGCAAGTCCGAAAAAACGCAATCGTTGCTCGACCCTTGGGCCCGACCCCACCGCGTTTGTGCCGGGAATCCGGCAGCGCGCAGCCGGTGCCCCGGCAATCGGCGTGGTCAAATCCTCAATGAAACTGGCCTTTGCGTTGGCCCTCGTCCTGCACAGGAACGATAGTCATGCTTGAATCGAGGGCAGACCGAACGCCCGGGAGCCACCCCATGACAGCCATCACCAAGGACAACATCGACGAAGTGCAGATGCGCATGCTGCACCAGCGACTGCTACGCTTCTCGCGTTTGCGCCTGGTGCTCCTGCCCATGTTGGGCGTATTGCTCGCGCTAACCCTGGTCGGCGACGACGCCATCTGGCGCTGGGTCATCGTCGGCTTCCTGGCGTTGTCGATTCCACTTCGCCTCATGGCCGAGCGCTGGCGCCCCCGCGAGGGCTGGCGTCCCTCCAGCCACCGGCACGTCTCAGGCATCGCGCTCTTTCCGATGGCGGCGCTGCTCCTCGCCACCGGCGGGATCGACAGCCCGCTTCTGCCCATCGCCTTGGTGATTTGCTTCTTCATCGGTGCGCTGACCTCGGGCCGTGTGGTGAGCGTCGCGGCCATCACGCTCAGCACGGTGGTCATCGGATTCGCGTTGCTCGCCGGGTTCGGCGTGATTCCGAACTTGATGCCGGCCATGTACGGCGGCGGATCGCACCTGCCCCAGCCCACGGCCTTGCTGGTGGCCAAGGCGGTCACCTTCGTGGCGTTGCTGGGTTGGACCGTCATGAGCGCGAACATGGTGCGCGGCACGTTCCGGGGCATGATCAACGAAGCGGTCGAGGCCCGCGACGAGGTTCTGCGTGGCAACGAAGCGCACGCACAAGAGCTGACCGTGCTGTCCGGTGAGCTGGCCCACGAGCTGAAAAATCCCCTGGCCAACATCAAGGGCTTGACCGTGCTGGTCTCCCGGGACGTGCAGGGCAAAGGGGCCGAGCGCCTGCAGGTCATGCAGCACGAGATCGTTCGCATGGAGGAGATCCTGCAAGAGTTCCTCACCTTCTCGCGGCCGCTGTCACCGCTTAGCCAAGAGTCGGTAGAGCTGCGGCACCTGTGCGAATCGGTGGTGTCCCTCCACGAAGGCATGGCCTACGCCCGCGACGTGCAGGTCACGTTGGCCGGGGATGCCTCGGTCACGGCCTACTGTGATCCACGCAAGGTGAAACAGATCCTCATCAATCTGCTGCAGAACGCGCTCGAAGCAACGCCAGCGCACACGGTGGTGGCCATCAAGCTGTCGAGCGAAGCGGAAGGGCGCGCACGCATCGACATGCGCGACGACGGCCCCGGGCTCTCCGATGAAGTGAAAGCGCACCTGTTTCAAGCCGGCACCACCAGCAAAGAGCGCGGAACCGGCCTTGGGCTGGCGCTGGCCCGCGGGCTTGCCCGTCAGCACGGAGGCGATTTACGTCTTGAAAATCGGCCCGAGGGCGGATGCTTGGCGACACTGATCCTGCCAACCATGGGACGAAAACCCGGCGAGGCGAAACCTGGCGACGCGAAGCCTGCTGTGGAGAACGCATGAAGCCGCGCGTGTTGGTGGTGGATGACGATGCCGTGGGTCGCTACACTCTGCGCGGCCTGCTGGAAGAGGAAGGGCTGGAGGTGGACGAGGCCGCCGACGGACAGATCGCGCTCGACAAATTGGCCGGCGCCGAGTTCGACCTGATCCTTTCCGATCTGCGCATGCCCCGGGTGGACGGGCTGGAGTTCCTGCGGCGTACGCAGGCGATGACGCCCGCGCCGCGGGTGGTGTTGCTGACCGCACACGGCTCCGAGCGGCACGCGGTGGAAGCCATGAAGCTTGGGGCGCTCGACTATTTCCGCAAGCCGTTCGACGTGGACGAAGTTCTCAAGGTGATCCGGCGCGCCATCACGACCCTGCGCCTCGAGCGCGAGAATGAGCAGCTCCGCGGTGAAGTCGACCTCTTGCACTCGCTGGTGTTTTCGTCGGAGGCCATGTCGCGACTGGCTCTCCTCATCAAGCGCGTCTCCGGTCGCGACCTCACCGTGCTCATCACCGGCGAAAGCGGTACCGGCAAGGAGCGCGTGGCCGAGGCCATCGTGGCGGGCTCGCGCCGTGCGGACAAGCCGTTCGTTCGTTTCAATTGCGCGTCGCTGACGCCCGAGCTGGCCGAGGCCGAGCTGTTCGGTCACAGCAAAGGCGCGTTCACCGGGGCCGTGAAGGCGCGATCCGGGCTTTTTCGCGAGGCCGACGGCGGCACCCTGCTGCTCGATGAAGTGGCCGAGTTGCATCCCGGCACCCAAGCCAAATTGCTGCGCGTTCTGCAAGAAAACGAGATCCGGCCCGTGGGTGAAGATCGCCCGCAGCAGGTGGACGTGCGCATTCTCGCCGCCACCCATCGCAACCTGGCCCAGATGGTGACCGAGGGCCGGTTTCGCGAAGACGTCCTCTACCGGCTCAAGGTGGTGACCCTGGAGATTCCGCCGTTGCGCGAGCGCCCAGATGACATCCCCGTGTTGGCCAGGCACTTTCTTGCGCAGGCCTGCCGGCGTTTCGGTGTGCCGCCCATCGCGCTCAAGAGCGAATGGTTGGCGCGCCTTCTCGGCTATCGTTGGCCCGGCAACGTGCGCGAGCTGGAAAACGTCATCGAGAGCGCGGTGGCCATGTCGCCCGACGGAACCCTCGACCCGGGATTCTTTCCCGATCCGGCGGGCCCGATCGAGGCAGCGCTCGCGCCAACCAAGCTCAAGGAGCAAGTCGCGGCCTTCGAGCGCGGCCTCATCGTGGCTGCCATGGACGCCGCCAAAGGCAACCAGAGCGAGGCTGCCCGCATGCTCGACATGGGGCGCGCCACCTTGCAGGACAAGTTGCGACGATACGGTCTGTCGTCTGCCGGCTCGTCCGATCTCGGCGGCTCGGACGAGGAGAAGACGTAACACACCAACGCCGATCCTCCTTCGCGGGCCATGCCGAAGGGCGCTCACTGCGTTGAAAACGTCAACAGCGCGGTGGACGCTACGCGCTTCGCAGCCTGCCTGAACCGGCCGAGAATCCCCTTGGGATCCACCCAGTGGGATCGTGATAGAATTATGGTTCGGATGGCGAGCTTCCAGCAGAGGCGCAGAGTGGCCGCTCCCTGTCTATGCCTGCTGGCCGCCCAGGCGGCTGGCTTTCTGTGGTGTTCCGCGGGTTGCGTGGACACCACGCCTCCGTGGGAGAAGGTCAAGGCCGCGGGCGGGAGCGGTGGTCTTGGTGCCGCTGGCGGTGCGACCGGTCAGGCGCTGGACGGGCCAGTCGGAGCCGGCGGCGCGCGCGAGGCCGGAGTGGGCGGAGCGATCGACTGGGGTGGCGGGGGCGCGGGGGCCGCGATCGGCGGAGCCGATGGTGCCATCGATGCTCTCTGGACGGGCGCGCTCGGCGAGATTGACACTGGCCGAGGTGGAGCGGGTGGGCTCGGCTTCGGCGGATCGAGCATCGATGTGCCCATCGTTGGCACGGGCGGCGCTGCCGGTGACAGCGACGGTGGTCCCGACGTACCCGTGGGCGGCGGAGGCGGCGCAACTGTCGAAGGCGGCGCACCCGGCGAAGACGGCGCACCTACGACCGGCGGGACAGCCGGCACCGATGGCGCCTCCGTTGCCGGCGGAACAACCGGGAGCGGCGGCACATTCGGGAGCGGCGGCGCCTCCATTACCGGCGGTAGGACCGGGACTGGTGGCGCGCCCCCCACCGGCGGGACAAGCGGGACTGGGGGGGCCAACGGCACCGGCGGCGCCACGACGCCCGACGCGGGATCCGATGGCCATCCAGACGCGAACCCGCTGCTCACCGGGCTCCTGGTGTACTACACTTTCGAAAGTGCGGACGGCACCACGCTGCCGGACATGTCCGGCAAGGGGAACCATGGGGCTCTCAGCATCGACTTGCTGCCCGATGGTGGCAGCCCCAGCGATCCGGGCTATGAGTTCGTGCCCAGCAAGCCCGGCCTCGGCAATGCGTTGAGCGTGCACAAGGTCGGCCTCGGCTACGTCCGCGTGCCTACCGCTGTCTTTGCCAACGCCACGGACCTCACCATCGCCGTATGGGTGAACGTCACGACCTCGCAGAGCTGGCAACGGCTCGTCGATGTCGGCATCGACGCCCATATCCCCCAGAACACTGGTACCGGTACGACGTACCTGAACATCGTGCCCAAGGGCTCGGACAGCACGGCAGATAACATGCTCTTCCGCATCAGCAGGAACGGGTACAACAACGAGCAGAAGCTCACCACCCCCAGCCTCTCGACAAGCACTTGGACGCACGTGACCCTGGTGCTCGCCTCGGGTGCGGGCGGCAAGCTCTACGTCAATGGCGTGGAGAAGGACTCCCAAAGCTCGGTGACGTTACGCCCCGTGGACCTGGGCGCCATCGACTATGCGTTCATCGCCAAGTCGCCATTCAGCGCGGACCCTCACTTCGACGGAATCGTTGACGAGTTCCGCGTCTACAACCGTGCTCTGTCCGCCGCAGAGGTCCTGGCACTTTTCAACTTCACCGGTTCCTAGCCAGAGGATCGGGAAGCACGCAGGTTCAGCCCATGCGTTCGAGCATGCCCAGGCACGCCACACGTCCCCCCCCAACGGATAACGGCAGGACTAGTAAATCGCGATTCCGGCGGTGAAGGTCTCCGCGCCTTGCCAGCCCTGACCGCCGGGCGCGATCTTCGCGGAGGTGTAGTCGAAACGCAGCGTGAGCGCGAGACGACTCGTGAGCGAGATCTCGAGCATGCCCCCGCCGCCGAACGCTGAACCGTGGCGCGTTCCGCCGGCGNNCGTCGTTGGCGTACACCACGCCGGCATGGCCGAATCCGCCCAGGTGCAGGCGCGAGATGCCAAGTGGGAAGAACTGCGCCTCGAGCGCGAGGTGATGGCGCGAAAACGAGTTTCCGTTCACGTCGGATCCGCCGGCGGGCGACCAGTCGGCGAGCAGGCCGAACATGCGGTGCGGAAAATAGCCCAACTGAAGGTCGGCGGCGACGCCGTCCGCGACCAGGTTCGCGCTCGATGAGTGCAAAAGGCCGATGTTCATCTTCCAGGTGAAGCCGCGACGGGCGAGAGGCCCGCGTCCAAGCCGCATCATGCCCCAACCTTCGTCATCCATGACCACCGCCTCGGAGGTCGCGGCGACGTCGGCCG
>PMLH01000283.1 GCA_003159055.1 Myxococcales bacterium | reverse complement strand
CTCGGACTCTTCACCGATGACCAAGGGATTCGGCAGGGCTGAGAACTTCACATCTACCTCAAGCTCCCTCGTCACCGTATCCGCTGCGCTACCCAGGCGCGCGACCTCGCCCTCGAAGGTTCTGNNGCGGCCCAGATTTGGTAGTCCACCATCTGAAAGATTGGTGCACCCGGCGGCAAGATGGTTCCAACCTCGGCCTTGCGCGCAATGATGAGGCCGTCCATCGGCGCGAGGATCCGCGTATAGCCGAGGATGTCCTTGGTGGCCTCGGCTTCGTGCACGGTCTGCGTCGCGGTGGCCTGGATCGCTTCGATCGCGGCTTTCGCCGCGGCGACTTCGGACTCGGCCACGCGCAGCGCGGACTTGCTGGCGTCGAAGGTAGAGGCGGAGAGATACCCGGGCTTGAAGACCTCTTGGTTTCGCTCATGATTGCTGCGGGCAAGGGCGAGGTTGGCCTCGGCCTTGAGAAGATCGGCCCGCGCGCGGGCGAGCTCCTGCTGGGAACGTCCCCTGGCTGACTGCGCGGCGGCAGTCCGCGATTTCAGCTCGGTAGAGTCCAACTCTGCGAGGACCTGACCCGCTTTGACGATGTCGCCCTGGTCGGCGTGGAGCCGAGTCAGGATGCCGGTGATCTTGCCGCTGATGGTGACCTGGACTTTCGATTGCACCGTGCCTGGCCCCTTGACCGTGCCACGGATCTCCGCCGCCACCACGACCATGGCAGGCACCTGCAGCGGCGAGAGGGCGCGCTTGCCAACCATGCCGGCGACAGTGACGAGAGCCAGCGCGAGCACCATGCGAACCATCACCTTGCGCACCTTGATTTTCACTTGGCTTGACTCCCCATGCGTGTTGTCGTGCTCGGATCGTCGTCGGCACCGTGGACGAGTTGGCGAATCCGCGCCTGGGCCATCACGTAGCTCACCTGATACCTGACTAGACTGAAGCGCGAGGTTGTCAGGTCTGTCTGGGCCGCAAGCACATCGAGTGCGATGGCCTTTCCGGCGCGGTAGAGCGCCTCTGCGCTGGCGTACGCCTCGGTATTGGTTTCGACGGTCTGAGTGGCAGTCGTAGTGCCAAGGCGGGCATTCTCTTGATCTCGCCAAGCGGTCGCCAGGTCGGCCCTGATGGCGTTGAGTCGAGCGCGCTTTTGTTCCTCTAGCTGAATGCGCTGGGACGACGCCTTGGACACTTGGGCCTTGGTCAGCCCGCCTTCGAAGAAGGGAAGGTCGAGGAATACTCCCATCAGCCACTCGCCCTTGGTACCGGCGATGTCCTGATGGCGAAGACCGACCGCACCCTGGACGCTCACTTCCGGGAAGTAGCCACCGCGCGCGGCCTTGATGAGCGCCTGGCTTTGCGCGAGGTTGAGATCCAGCTTCTTGATCTCGGGGCTGTCGCGCAGAGCAGCCTGCCACAACAAGCTCAAGTCGGGGCTGGGGCCAACGTTTTGCGGCAGTTCGCCTCGGACATCCAAGTCGCCCGCCATCGCTTCATCGCGAAGGCCTATCGCGGAGGCCAGGACGACCCGCCCTTGGGTGATGGCATTGCTGGCTTCAAGCTCGGCCTGTTCGGCTTCCGTCACCTGCGAACGCGCGCGCAGATAGTCGAGCCGGGTGACATTCCCAGCTTGGAAGAACGCCTCGGTCACGGCAGCGAAAGCCTGCCGTTGCTGCCGAGCTTCCATGGCGACACGCAGATTCTCTTTGGCTTCAAGCAGGCGGAAGAAAGCCACGGTCACGGCGTAGGCGATCTCGTCCGCGGTCCTGGTGCTTTCCTCGCGCTGCGCTTCGGTGCCAAGTGTGGCGGCCTGGGTTCCGTAGTACGTCTTTCCGCCCTTGAAGATCGTCTGCTTGGCTGAAACAGTCGTCAGAGCCTCCTGATCGAAGAGCCGCTGCCCCGGCGGGCTGAACCCGCCCGGCGGCATTCGGTCTTGGTCCAGTCTCTGGACGTAGGATGTGAGAGCGAGACGGGGGAAGAAGCTCGACCGAGTCGCCTCATAGTCGGCGACCAACTCGCGAATTCGTTCTCGGGCTTGACTTGCGACGGGGTTGTTTTCCCGCGCGAGAACAAGGCAGTCGGCGAGGCTGAGCGTCTTGGGGCCGCCGTCATGCAGGGATCCTGCGTACGCCCAATCGGAGACCAGGGAGAGCAGAATTGCCGGCAGGGCGCGAAGCGTTGTTTTCAGGAGGGCCATGGTTGCCCAATAGATGCGTGCGCAACTATTGCCACAGCGAGATGATAGGAAGGTTGCCATTTCCGCTACTTCGCTTTCTTCGAAGAAGGTGAGGACTTCTTGGCCTGCTCGCGGTATTCCCTCAAGACCTCTCGCACGGCAGCGTCGAGTGCCTCGATGGCCGACAGCACGCCTTGGCGGGCATGTGGCGGGATCACGGTCATCACCGCGACGAACATCTTCCGGCTGGACTCGTCCACATGGGCT
Organism: Myxococcales bacterium; assembly: GCA_003159055.1. The sequence continues at coordinate 128 of PMLH01000283.1, read as the reverse complement.
GCGAGCTGCAGGCCCTTCTCGGTCGGGGTGAGGCGGCGCGCACGTCCGTCCTCGCGACATCGTTCCTGAGTGATGAGCCGGTCGGCCTCCATCCGGGCGCACAGGCGCGCCACATTGCTCTTGTCGAT
>PMLH01000482.1 GCA_003159055.1 Myxococcales bacterium | reverse complement strand
CCGTACATGTTGATGGAGTTTCTGGAAGGCGAAAGTCTGTCGTCGCGCCTCGAGCGCGTCCGGCCAATGCCGGTCGATGCTGCCGTCGAGATCGCGTTCCAGACTGCGTCGGCGCTGGCCGCAGCTCACAGCAAGGGCATCGTTCACCGCGACCTCAAGCCCGACAACCTGTTCCTGGTGCCCGACGAGATGGTCGGCTCGGGCGAGCGTGTGAAAGTGCTCGACTTCGGCATCGCAAAACTGCGCGACGACATGCGCGGCAGCTCGATGAAGACGCGCACCGGTGCCATCATGGGCACGGCCGCGTACATGTCGCCCGAGCAGTGCCAGGGGCTGATCGAGAAGCTGGATCAGCGCACCGACATCTACGCGCTGGGCATCATCCTTTACGAAATGCTGTGCGGGGCACCGCCCTTCGTCAGCGAGGGGTTCGGCGACATCATCATCATGCACGTGATGCGCGAGCCCGAGCCGCCGCAAAGCAAGAATCCGGCGATTCCCGACGCTGTCGCGGCGGCGATACTTTGCGCGCTGGCCAAGGATCCGAACAACCGCTTCCAAAACATGCTTGAGTTCCAGGCCGCCCTTCGCGGCCAGATGGCCTCGCATGCAACACCGCCGGCCATCGTGGCCCCCTCGACGGTGCGTACCGCACTTCTCAGCGACGAGCAGAGCGTCGCCGCCCAGCGGGCCGTGATGCCTTTCGATGTGACCATCACCCCGCCGCCAGTCGTGGGCGGGGCGCATATGCCGTCGCGTCCACCGTCGCGTCCACCGTCGCGTGCGCCGTCACGTCCGCCGTCGCACATATCGACGCTGGTCGATCCAAACGCCAGCGGCGAGGTCCCCGGCGCCGTCAAGCAAACCACCACCTTCCGCAACGCGACCGGCGAGGTCCGCGACACCGACGTCACCTTCCGCGCCAAACGGAACACCATCATCGCGATCGCGACCGTCGTTGCACTGGCTGCCGCCGGCCTCATCATCACGGTGCTGGTAACACGCCCGTCGGGTAAGCCCGCCGTGACCGAAACCACGACGACCGCAGCTCCTCCCGAGCCGTTCGTACCTCCGCCCACTCCACCGCCGCCGCCCGACCCCGTCCGCGCCATCGAGCAACCGCAACTGCCGAGCCACGATGTCGAAGCAGATCTGCGGGATGGAAAGACGCACAAGAGGCCCTCCACCACCAGCAAGGCGAGGAAGCCCGACAGACCGACGGAACGTCCAGCCGTGGCGCCTCCTCCCGATCCGGCTGGCAAGAAAGACACCGAGCGCTGGTAGCCTGAGGAGCCGGCCAGCGGACGCGTCAAGTTCCAGCTGTCTTGCCAAGCCCGTCCACCATGCGTTCGAACTCCGAGGCGATTGATTCCACCGGTCACCGACGCGGGACCTTCTCGCGAAGCACGCTGACTTCGCTGTTCACCACCGCCCTCGATTTGGGCACACTGACCGGCTTGGTCGAGCTGGGTGGCGTCGACTACGTGCTGGCAACGTGGATCGGGACGGTGGTTGGATCGCTTTCCAACTTCACCATCAACCGCATCTGGGCCTTCGATGCCAAAGATCATCCGCCCGCTGGTCAGTTTCTTCGCTTCCTCTTGGTCCAGGCGGCTGCGAGTCTTCTGCACACCGTGGGCGTTTGGGGCGTCACGCGCTTTCTCGGACTTCCCTATCAGGCTTCCAAGATCGTCATTTCGGCACTTGTCTATCTGGGCTGGAACTACCCAATGAACCGATGGTACGTTTTCCGCCGCCGGGCAGAAGCAGACGTCCCAGGCCGCGCAGTCGCTCCAGGAGCTCGGTCTTGATCACCCATGGGCGCCGCGAAAACGGGAGCGACGTGCGCACCATGCAGTCCACCCCGCAGCCGTCCTCGCAGCCCTTGGCCTGACGGTTGGCTTTGACTTGCGCGCGCGTAACGTTGGCAAGCGCGGCGACCGGCTCGGTGTGGTAGCAGTAGTGGAAATTCCCCTCCGGCGAAACGTAGAACGCCTTGCAGCCGCCCTGGCACTTCCATGAAAACGGCTGCCCGGACAGCACGCCCTCGTAGTAGTCGATGAGGTAGTACGGGTTCGAAACCGGTCGCCCCGCCCGCTTCTGCTCCCGGAGCCAACGGACTTTTTCCAGATAGCGAGGGGTGGATGGCCCAGGCACGAGGCGCCCCCGCTCGTGCACCACGGCGAAAAAGATGGGCACGCCCAGCTCAAAGCAAAACTCGGCCAAGTCCTGCACTTGATCGAGGGTTTCCTCGCAGATCACGCTGGCCACGTAGAACCAAAGTCCGCGCTTGGCCACCATTTCGATCTTCGGGCGCAGGGTCTTGAGCGACTTCGGCGAGCTGGCCGTGGGGTGCAGGCTGTCGACCGAAATCTGAATCCGGCCCATGCCAGCGTCGAGCAAGGCTTCGAGCTTGTCCTGCGTCAGTAGGAAGCCGTTCGTGGTCATGCCGGTGGTCATCCCCCGCGCGCGCACGTGGCGCATCAGCGGCAGAATCTCCGGGTGAAGCAAGGGCTCGCCGCCGATGAGGTCGGTGTGCACGACGCCCAGCTCTTTGCACTTGTCGATGCGGGCGACCACCTCCGCATAGGGCACGTGGCCCTTGGCGTTGTCGTACTCCGTGCAATAGGCGCACGAAAGGTTGCACTTCCACGTGACGTTGATTTGCGCCCACAGCGGCAACGCATCGAATCCGCGCGGCGCTGCGCGCAACATTCCTGCGACAGAGAGTGGAGTTTTCGCGTTCGCTCTCATGGCCCGAAAAACGTCTGATGGTAGCACCTTGCGCGGCTCGCGCCCGCCCAACTACTCACGTGACATCACGTAACGCCTCTGCTTCGCCAGACGCCGCTCTTCCAGCGCCAGCCGTTGGCCAAGGCGCGCGTCCATTCGTCGACTGCCATGCCAAGCCAGATGCCCGCGACGCCCCAGCGCGCGCCGAATGCCAGGCCCAGCGCGGCGCCGAGGCCAACGGTCCACATCAAGGTCGAGCCCACCACGGCGGGAAAACGCGAATCGCCGGCGGCGCGCAGAGAGAACGTGATCGCGATATTGGCGGCCTTGGCGGGCTGAACGACAACGTCGATCCACAGCAGCAGGCTGCCCAGGGCGATGATGCTCGCGTCATGCGTGAAGAGACCTACCAACTGCCGGCCCGCGAGCGCCAGCACCAGAGACGCCAGCAGCGAAAGTCCCGCGCCCCACGCCACGGCGGCCTTGAGCCGCCGGTGCGCGGTGGCGAAGTCGCGCGCGCCGACCAAGTGCGAAACCAGAATCTGCGCGCCAAAACCAAGGCCGTAGCTGAACAGCACCGGCAAGTTCGCCAGATTCGCGGCGTAGACGCGACTGGTGAGCGCCAGCGTTCCCAAGCGCACGACCTGCGAGGCAAGCGCGACTTGGAGGAGCTGATACGCAATCGGCTCGACGGCGGATGGCACGCCGATGCGGGCCAAGTGCCGAAGGACGCGCTTCCACCCCAACGCCAAAAGCAACCACGAGGGACGAAAATCGAGCCGCCGAACCACCAAGGCCAACGTGGAAAGCCCGACGATGCCCCACGAAAGAACCGTGGCGACTGCAACGCCCTCGACGCCAAAGCAAGGAAGCCCGAACAAGCGCCCGACCAGCAGCAGATTGAAGACGAGGTTGAGCGCGACGATGGCCAGCGAGACCCCAAGATTCCACCGAGTCAGCCCGCGCGCCGCGAGCAAATTCGTTAGGCCCGCGATCAAGGCGCGCCCGACAAACCCGGCGCCGATGATGCGCAGGAAGGCGACCGAATAGCCGGCAATCTCGCCGCGCAAACCAAGCGCCCAGGCCACCCACGGACTCGTCAAGCTCAGCAGCGCGCCGAGGACGATGCCGCCCAAAGCAAGCAACCCAAGCACCAGCGCGAAGGTGGCTTGCGCCATCCGTGGGCGTCTGGCGCCGAGGAATTGTCCCGCAATGCCCGCGCCCGCCTGCCCCATGGCGTTGAGCACCGTTTGCAGGACCACGAAGACCGGCAAGGTCGCGCCGACGCCAGCTGCGGCGGTATCCGAGATGCGCGAAAGAAACCACGAATCGAGGAGCGGCCCCGAGATGCCGACGAGAAGCGTGATCATCACGGGCCAAGAAATCGAAATCAGCGACTGCTCGTGCACGGCGCTTGGGCGCGGGCTGGGCGTGCGTTCGAAGCGCGGCCGGGCGTTCGCCGCGGGCTCGACGGCAGAATCGGACTTGGGTACAGCTTGTGTCAAAGTGGACTATGGGTAAGACGGTTCTGGTGCGCGGGGTGAGAAGGCGAATCTGATGCCGCGATTGTAGCTTTCGGCTTTGGTGCCGGAATGACCTTCGCCTTCGACCAGGCGAAACTGGTACGCAAGCCCGGGGTAGACGACCGAGCGCATGCGGGCGTCGAAGCGTTTGACCCCGTCGAGAATGATGGCTGGCTCTTCCTCCGCGCCGCTCACGAACAGCCGCGCGCCCAAGGGTTGCGCGGACTTGCGGAATTCTGCCTCGAACGTGAGCAGCCAATCGTCGGCCCATTGCGCGGCCGGGCTGGCGGCGACGTAGCCCGCGAAAAGCCCCGGCCGTACGAACATCGCGTACAGCGTGAAAAGCCCGCCGAGCGAGCTGCCCGCCAGCACGCGGTAGCCTGGGTCGCCCCGGTACTCGCGTTCCACGAGTGGAATGATGTCGCTTTCAATGGTCGCGAGAAAGTCCTGCGCGTGACCGGTGGGACCGTCGTAGTTTGCGCCCTGGTAGGTCGCCGCGACGGGCGTGAGATCCCAGCGCCGCAGGCGACCGACGTTGGGGTTGTCGCCCGCGTAGCCGAGCCCCACGATAACCAGCTCCGGCACCGCCTGGTCGAAGCGAAGGTTGGCGTAGATCCCTCGCACCATCGCAAAGTCCCAGTATCCATCGCAAAGGTAGAGCACCGGGTAGCGCCGCCCCGGCTCGTCATCGAACGAGTCCGGCAAGCTGACGTAAAGTTGATATGCGCGCCCGGACGCCTTGCGAGGCAAGACACGCACCTCGGTATTCGCCAGGCTGTGCCGCGGGAACGGACCGTGCGCGAGAACGTCGTCGTGGCCGCACGAACGAGTGCAGCCTGCCTCCAAGATCGCCAGGATGCTGATCAGCGCGCAGCAACCGATCCCGCGGCCTGAACGAGCGAGCGACATGCGCATAAAGGGTGAGCCCTCTTTACCAAAGCAAGCCTCCACCGCCAAGCCTGTACCCTTCAAGGTCCTTCGCAACGATGTTGCTGTAGGCCTCGCCCACGGCAGACATAGCATGCATGGACAGACCGGAACCGTTCGAGTTGGCAGGTTCCAACGACATTTTTCGTCGTTGTGGGGCGTGCTATGGCGCCGGTGCAACCACGGAGCTGTTGTCGAGATTGACGGCGGTCTGCGCGAGTAGCCGTCCGTTGATCGACGCCCCTGTCCGCAGCGTGACCGCCGTTTGGGTCATGACGACGCCCTCGAAGTGCGCCGTGGTGCCGAGATCCACAAGACCGGCGACTTGCCAGAAGATATTCTTGGGCTGTGCCCCGCCGGCAAGCACGATTTTCGTGCCGCTGCTCATGGTGAGATTCTGTGCGATCTGGAAGATCCAGACGTCGGTCGCGGTTCCTGTGAGGGTGATATCCGTGGGGATGAGGAGCCCCGTACCCCATTTGTAGACGCCCGGGCCGAGGGTCATGCCGCCAATGTTTCCGGCGCCCAGTTCGGTGACGCCTGGGGCGCGTCCGGCAGCGTCGGTGAATGCAAGCTGCATGTCGACGATGGCCGTGGTCAAGGCGTAGGGCGTGGGCGACGCGCAATCGGCCGCGTACACCTTTCCGGTCACCTGCGGCGAGGTTGAGAACACGTTGGTGGAATCCGCGATGAGCGAGAATCCGGTGATGAAGG
>PMLH01000345.1 GCA_003159055.1 Myxococcales bacterium | reverse complement strand
GTGCCAGCGCCGATCGTGCCTCGCTTTCCCGCAATGCCCTTTCTGCTTGTTTGCGAAGCGTGACGTCACGGACGATCCCGATAAGGTCGTGCCCAACGAAGGGCAAGAGGCGCATCTCGTAGAAGGGCCCTTGACCATCTCGACCGGTCGAGTACTCGAACGCGATGGCGGTCTGAGAGTGCCGCACCTGTTCCACACCATTCCAGAATTGCTGTGCGGCAGAAGGCGCGTCGCTTGGCGAGGAATGTTCGAGGCCACGGATGGCAGGGGCTTCCAACACCGATCCGCCTTGCATGACGGCGCAAATTCGGTTGTCGGCCTGCACGCGGAACAGGAGGTCCGGCAGAACCTGCAACACTCCACGCAGCTCGGCGTTCGCGGCGAGCAACTCCTTCGAGCTCAGCTCCAGAGCACGTTCCACCAGAAGACGACCGGCGTCGGACTCGTCGTAGGCTTGGCTTACCGCCCGCAAGAAACTGTGCCATTCGTCCGGCACAGGCTTGTTGCTGCCGAAGAAACGTCGCCACTGCCTGCGAAGCAACGCGTGGAACGTCTGCATGCCTTCCACGTCAGTCTTCGAGCAAGCTTGTGATGCTTATGGTCTCATTGTGCAGCTCCGGCAGGCAGGCCCCCTCTGGAGCGCCGATTTCGCCGTAGGAGTAGAAGCCGGTCATCGCGGTCTGTTCGCCGAAGGCGTCCTGGATAGCCTCCACCTCTTCCTCGGTCCTCTGTGAGAGAATTTCGCGGCGGCCGGCGCAACTCACGACGAGCGACAGGCTGGGATGAGGGCGGCCGAGGTTCGCCAGGTTTGTTTTGGCCGCCTTTTGCGCCCCGCTGACCAGATCCTCGATTTGCCCCATCATGAATCGCGCATAGGAGCCTTGGGGAACCTCGCTGGCGTAGGTGATGCTTTGCTCCTTCTCATCCACGGCCAGCAGCGCGCGCAACACCCGGCTCTTGCGCTCGGGATTGCACAGCTCGAGCGGGAAGAGATGTCCCGACGCCGGCAGCCCGGCCGCGTGCTCGCCCAGATACTGCTTGTAGAGCGCCAGAGCTGGCCGGCCGTCGAACTCGTAGACGACGTTCCGCTGCGATCTCGTGATCAATCGGTCGGGGCCAAACGGGCGCCACCCTCCGGTGACCGCGAGGCCGATGCGCAGGCGCTCACCGTAGAACCCGAGGGCGATGACGGTCGACGATAGGGGCTCGCTGTCGCACCAAACATGCGTAGCACGAAACAACGCTGGATCCGCCGCAAACCCGCCCGACGCGGTCACGCCCGTCGGCAGCGCGCTGGAGATGCCCTTGACCACGTCTCCGCCGTAGACTCGCAAACCTTCGCAGACGACGAAAACGTGGCGCAGCCCATCGGGGGGAAGCTGCCGGATCACCTCTTGTCCGGCCGCGAAGCTGCCGTCGAGACCTTCAATGGGCGCCCGGGCCGTTGCCAGCTGAGTGTACTCGAACGTGACAGCGGTGAGGGCAAGGGTCCCGTTGCGTACTTGCGTTCCGAGGATCTCACCCGCTGTCGTGCAGCCAAAGACGTGCGCCCCAGGAAAGGCCTGTCGCACGAGCGATTGGCACTCGCGGTTGCCGACCAGATCAACGTCGCCAAAGAGCAGGACGAGCTGCACCGCGCTGTGCGGCTCGTGAAAGGGGAGAGTCGGGCTCCAACCGCCGGTATTTGTCAATTCGAACTGCTCGACTTTCATCGGCACACCTCAGCTGTGGGGGAAAGACCTTCCTCTTGTCGCCACGGATACGGGCAAACGGGTAGCGACCTCCATTGTATCCTCGTCAGCATGCTCGCAAAAGATGAATACCAAGATCCCTTGATCCCAAAGCGCCCATGCTCCCTGGGGTGAGTGACCGCACAGCCCTCCGCTGCCTGCGCAGCCGGTCCGCGCCAGCGCCGTGCTAGGCTCGCGCGATGACGATTCGGTTCGGCGCTACCGTGCAGGTCTTCGCGATGGGCCTCCTCGTCGTGCTTTTTGCGAGCTGCGGTCGGACCCGGGCGCCGGACGCTGGTCCGAAGACCGACGGCAGCGCAAGCAGCGTCGCCGATGGTGCTGTGGACACACCGACAGGACAGGCAGATGATGCGACCGCGGACACGCAAGGCGAATCACAAACCGCCGTCTCCGACGACGCGCCGTCGGGACTGGATGCGGGCTTGACTGCCGCAATCGATGCCGTCGCAAGGGACACGACTGCACCGATCGAAGCTGCGCCGCTCGATGCCAGAACCGACACCTGGCCGACCGCGGTCCCTTCGCGCCAGACGGTGCGCTTCACGGTCCAATCGCAACGCATGGGCTGGGCGGTCACCCGTGCGGACGTTTGCAGTGCACTCGCCATCGATCGACAAAACCCGGACGGCACCTGGCAAAGTCTCGTGCTCGGCATACCCTACCAGTGCGGTTGCGAGTGCCCCGCGCCTCCCGACTCCGCAGATCTGCAAAGTCTGTCCAGCGCCGCCACCGTTACCTGGGACGCGCGCGAAGTCGTCGTCGCCACCGAGACCGTCAGGTGCCAGGTAACCTCCTCGCAGACGCAGAATACCTCCGTTCTGCGCGCAATCCCGCAACCGGTCGCGCCGGGCCACTACCGGGCCGCGCTGGCCATCGACGACGCAATCCCCGTGGGATGCTCGGAACGCGCCGACACCGGTCGCGCATCGTGTGGAAATTTCTCCGACAAAGAGCCCATGTACCGGTTCTTCGATTACAAGGCCTGCCCTGGCGACAGGACCGCCAGGGCAGAATTCGACCTGCCCAGCTCGGGCGATCTCGACGTCTCGTTGCTGATCTAAGATGTTCCTGCCGACTCGGCCCGCGGTTTATGGCAGGCCTGCTCGCTCTGCTCACGCGCCTCCGGCGTAGGCGATAGCACCGTGTGTCGTCCGGCGGGTACCACATCGAAGGCGGTGGTGCCGCCGGTCGCTCCGCGGCGACGTGTGGCATCGCCATTGCGCGCCACCACTTCGACGCCGCCCTGGGTCTTCTGACCTCGTACTGCCGCGGAGCGGAGCGGCGCGGTCGCTGCGTGGCTTGCATATGCAATCGCAATGCAATCGCAAGTGACGGTTGCGAGGCGAGGTGCGCTCTCACCATTATCATAACAGCGATGTGAGCTTGTCGGCACTACGGGCACCTCCGTCTCTAGCTCGCAAGTGCGCGGACTTGCCTCACCTTCAAGAAGAAGAATCCCAACAGGGAGCTACCATGCCAAAGCTCGCGACAATTTTCGGTATCTTTGCGACATTCGTGCCGTCCGTTGCCATGTCTGTGATCTCGGCCTGCGGCTCTGACTCAACCGTGGGGACTACCAGCAACCCTCCGGGGCGCGGTGGGGGCGGCGCCGTTTCGTTCACTCTGCCAACTGGGACTTCGGGAGGCGCAGGCGGCGGGGCCGGCGGCGGCGCGTCCGGTACCCAGGCCGATGTGTGGCCGCCCGCAGGCTACATCAACGTTACCAATGCATCGTATGGCGCGTATGCGCTTGGCCCGCTCCTCTCCTCCCTGGGCGGATCGTCGGGAGGCCACGGCGGCACCGGGGGCACGCCGGGGGTTTGCTCCGGGCTCTACGGCGTGGTCAGAGACTTCAAGATGAGCACCAAGGGAGGGAGCAATCCCGATTTCGAGCAACCGCCGCAGGACGACCGGGGCGTCGTGACCGACACCCTGGGCTCTGACGGAAAGCCGGTCTATGGTGATCACGCAAGCGGGACTCCGACCACGCATGGAAAGGACTATTTCGATCAGTGGTACCGGGACGTTGACGGCGTAAACATGAGCTATCTGGTCGGACTTCACTTCGTCCAGAACGGCAGCGTGGTCACCTTCGCTGCCACCATTGGCAACACCGGTGGCGTCCCCAATGTCGACTACTTCCCGCTCGAC
>PMLH01000600.1 GCA_003159055.1 Myxococcales bacterium | reverse complement strand
GCGACGGCGACGAACGACTCCTGCGACAACTCGGACAAGAAGGGCAGGGGGTGGTATTGCTCCTGATAGCCCACGAAGACCGAAAGGTCGAGCGCCACGCGCAGGGCTTGCTCGGCCGCGTGCTGCAGGTTCTTCGGCGCGCCGGTGAGTGCCGCGATCTTCGTGTTTGGATCCACCGGTGCGGGCCGAATCGCAAACCGCGCGAGCTGCGGGGACCCTGACGCATAGGTCTTGACCAGCAGCCCTTCGATATCGTCGATGGCCTGCCCCAGCTTGACCAACGCCTGACACGCGACCAGCGCGGGCAAGGGATGGCCCGCGCGAACGTCGTGCATCGCCACGGTTCGATACACCTGTGCCGCAGCGTCGCGAGCATCGAGGTCGACCAGAACGTCCGCGATCAGCGTGCGCACTTCGTAGTCGAGGGGCACGACTTCCAAAATGTGCTGGTAGATGGAGAGGGCACGGGCAAAGTCGCCCTGGTCACGCATTCGTCGCGCTTCGGCGCGAGCTTCACGCAGTGTCGTGGTCATGCGCCTAGAGTCGATCAAGGCAGCCGAGGTGGCAAGCCTAGCCCGCATAATTCACGAGCCGCGCCAAGTCGATGCTCGTGCAGGCTAGACAAACGGCCGGCTTCGCCGGCAGCGAAGCGNNCAGGGTTTCCATCACAATCGACTAGAAAACAGCGGTTGGCGCTCGCCGATCTCCCGCAGCGAGGCCGCGTCCGATGGCTACTTGGCTTCGATCCGAAAAGCGGCGCACAACATCTCGCCAGCGAAGTATTGCGTCTCCGGCGGATCCTCCATCTGCTTGGTCCGCAGGAAGCTGTTCAGGATTTTCCCCTGCCCATCCCGCCGAACCAGCGGCGCCCGAGGCGTCGCGAAGCTGTGCCGCACGCTTCCGGCACGCCACTCGCGAAAGCCGATGCGTCCCGACGCCTCGGCGGATTCGACCAGACCCACGTGTCCGCCGCACCCCGAGCCACTGTCGAAGAAGATCACGTCGCCGTCACGCGCCAGGTCGGCAGGGATGCGTTCAAAGTCGCCCTGCAGGAAGGCATACAGCGCGGGAACGGTTCCGTCGGTGCCAAAGCGGATCCCGCGCGTATGCAACGATTCCTCGACCAGACCGGCCGGGCTGCGCTTGCTGTGGGCGGGCGAGCCGTGACGCGATGAATCTGGTTTGGTCACCGACATCGTGCCGCGGAACTGGGCCGGCGGATTGTGAACGATGTGGGCGCTGGGCGCGGAGCAAGCGATGCTCGCCGCCGCTGCTGCTGCGAAAACGAGTATGTGTCGGCCAACCACCATGATTGCACACATGGTAGCACGATGTCTGCCGTACACCTACATTTTGACCTTTTGGGGCTGTGCGGCCGCAAGAATCTGCTGTTTGAGCTCTTGGAGCGGTATGTCGCAAAGCGCCGCCTCGCCCGGCCGGGGTACGAGCACGAAGCGAACGGCGTCGGTTCGGCGCTTCTTGTCCACCTCGATTCGATCCAGCACCTCCGGGTTGAGGCGCGCCTTCACGTCGATAGGCAGCGACAACCGGGCAAGCAGTGTTTGCGTGCGCTCGCGCAGCCCAGGCGTGGTCACGCCGCGCGCTTCACCCAGGGCCAGTGCAGCGACCATACCCAGCGAGACCGCTTCACCATGCAGAAGCTCGTACCCCGATGCCGCCTCGATCGCGTGACCGACGGTGTGGCCGAAATTCAAGATGGCGCGTCGGCCGCTCTCGTGTTCGTCTTCGCCCACCACGGCGACTTTGACGGCGACTGCGGCCGTTATGACCGACGCCAAGGACGTGGGCGCGAACACCGCATCGACCTCGGATTCCAGCTTGGCAAACAGAGCGGCGTCGGCGATGAGCCCCGCTTTCACCACCTCGGCCATGCCAGCAACCAGCTCGCGCTTGGGCAGGGTCTGGAAGAAGTTCAGATCGGCCACCACCACGCGCGGCTGGTGAAACGCACCCACCAAGTTCTTCCCGGCAGGGATATCGACGCCGGTCTTTCCGCCGACCGATGCGTCGACCGTGGCCAGCAGGGTGGTCGGACAGAGCGCAAAAGCGATGCCGCGCAGGTAGATCGCGGCGACGAACCCGCTATGGTCAGTCGCGGCTCCGCCGCCGATACCGACGATGACGCTACCGCGGTCGTAACCGCTTCGCGCCAGCCACTCGCACGTGCGCTCGACCTGCGCGAGGTTCTTCGCCGATTCGCCCCGCGGCAGCAAGAAGTGCTTCAGCTTCGGCAACCGGGCGGCAAGCGCCTGCAACAGCTCCGTCACACGCGGCGAAACCTGCGCGACGTGCTCATCGGCCAAGACGGCCACGCCACTCGGCTTGCCGATGGCCGCGACGATCTTGTCCGCAACCTGGTCGGCGCTGAAGTTTGCGATATGGACGTCGTAGGCACGGTCGGCCAGGGGAACGCGAAGGCTAGTCACGCCATCGGACTACAACGAGCGGTGCCGAACGGCAAGCCTGCTTTCAAGGTGGCGGCAAGCAGCCATTGCCAGCGCTGTGGTGGAACAGAGCGTGCGCGGGTTCGCCCTTGCAAGGGCCAGGACGCGCGATGCGCGGCGGAACGGGCGCTGCCACCACCGGCTTGCGCGCGGGTTGCGGCGGCGACGCGGCTGGAGGTCCGACAAACGGCAGCTCGGGCCGCACCACCTTCTGCGCCGTCGATGGGCCACTGACGGCCAGATGTTGGCGCCACCGGCGAGCGGTTTTTCGCCCAATGCCCTTGATGCGCGCCAGTTCTTCGATGGTTCGAAAGGGATGGAGATGCCGATAGGCGAGGATGTTGCGAACTCGCGCCGGGCCGATGCCGGGAATCAGGCACAGTTCGTCGGGGGACGCGGTGTTGAGATTGACCACACCTTCGAGCTGACTCTTCTCGGCCCGAGCTACCGAGCTCAGCGACGCAGATAGGAAAACCAGGAGCAGGAGAAACCAGTGCATACCCTGTTCTCGGTTTTCCGGTTGATGAAGTTGCCTGGGCACGGCCCGCAACATCCACATTCAGGGCCAATCGGCGCCAACGACGCTACCGCCGGCGTGCTGGGGCCGGTCAGAAGTAGCTGTCGTGCAGGATTTCCGAGAGTAGGTTGCACAGGGCGTGAAAGACCGCGCCCGGTGCGATCGAACCGGAGCGACTGCGCATCCATCCGAACGCCAGGGCAGGGAAGAAGACCGCCAAGCGCGCCGGCTGTAGGTCGACCAGAAAGTGGCCGAGCGCGAACAGCACACTGGTCAGAAGCAACGGCCGGCCGACCGTGGCGCCGAGGAAGCGACGCCGCGAAGGCCAGCACTCTTCGAAGCGGGCGAGCAAGTAACCGCGAAAGAAAACCTCTTCTGGAACCGCCACCACGAGGATCTGCGACATAGCTAGGACGAGGAAATCATTCGGCAAGCGGAGATGCCAAGCAGAGAAGCCGTGCCAGCTCGAACAGATGGGCGCCAGCTGTCGAGCCAAGCCGCTAAGCAGACCGCCGCTTGCGCACACCATCTGGTAGTAGGCAAAAAAGCCGGCGATGAAGACCGGCCAGGTCAACAGCAGCGCAACCGCAAGCACGCGCACGCCCCGTCCCAAGGGGTGCATCGTGATTCCCGCGCGTCGCGGATCGAAAGGTCTGCCGGAGAGTCGAGCCGCGAGTTGTGGCCCGAAGAGGAAGGCGCAGGCAATCGCCCCTTGCATGATCTGTTGCACGAACGCGACCACACGTCCGCCCCAGACCAGAGCTACCGCGATGGCGATCGCCGCCGCAAACGCGAGCAGAGGCTCGCCGAGGCCCGCGCACCGTTTGAGCTCACGTTCGGGCACGATGCTCCTCGCTAGCCTGCGCGGCGGCTAGCCAAACAGGGAGCCCAGCGTGTGCAGGCTGGCCATGGCCGCGCTGGCCTCGGCCTTGGAACGCGCAAGTCGCTGCGGCGCCGCAGGGTCGATGCGCGGCTCGGGCGAACGTAGGCGAACCAGCAAATCGTCGAGCTGGCCTTCCAGATCCACCAGCGCCTCCCGACTGCGGCGAAGCGCGGCCACGGTCTTCCCGAGGGAAATACACGAGCGCTCGGGAAGCAGCGCTCTGTGCGTGACTGGGATGGCTCGCCGCGAAGGTCTCATGGATCGAGTGTCGGCACGAACGAGATTCTGTCAACTTTCTCGGGTGCTGCTCAAATCAGACGGCTAGGAATTGCCGCGGATCTTTCCCTCGTCTTCGTCGTCGCTCAGATAGGCAAAGNNTCCTTGCCGTGCGGGTGGTTCACCCAGATCACCCTGCCATCCACGTCGAGCCTTTTTCCCTCCGCGATGCGGAAACGCAGATTCAGCAAGGTGCCGGCAGGTTTTGGCGTGGTGGTTTGGATGAAAATCCCCATCGCCGACATGTCTGTGATGTATGCGAACAGGAAGGTATCATCGCAGCGGTAGTCGACTTCCATGCACACCGCCACCCGCTCGTGTTCGCGCCGTTCCCGTCCGCGACGCCGATCCTGAGGGACGTCAACCCTGCGCTTACGCCGTTCTTTCGCGTGGATTGTCATTTGATCTCGATGAAACCCACTTGGGTCCGATCTGCACCATCGTTGTGACCGGACGTTATCTTGAGACGCTTGCCTTCACCACCCGGCCAGAAGCCAATCAGCACGGTGTAGCGGCCGGCCGGCGTGGTCATGAGGGGTACCTCGACGTCGAAGGTGTCGCGGATGTACTCACCCGGCAGCCAGTAGTCGGTGGGGAAGGTCCCGTTGAGAAGCGCGTGGTCGCCGAGCAGACGCGGTTCGCTGGGCGAATCGAAGTGGGCAAAGATGCGGAATCCCGGCTTCGGCTTCTTGTGCACCCGGAAATACAGAGTCAGAGGAATGCTGCCCGGCCTGCGAATGGTGGGCGGAAAATCAGCACCGACCAGCTCGATCGCATCTTCGAACATAGTGTGCATCGATATGCGCCAATGCCACGGAGCCGGCTGATCAGGCCATTCCGATTTCTGAGCCGGCTCTGCGCCAGGTGCGGTCGCCTCGCCCGTAACCATTCGCGGAAGTTGGGGCGCCATCCAGACGTCTTTCTTCAGCGGATTTTCGTCCTTCTCGCCCGGGTCCAGTCGGTTCGACAAGAGCAGGAAGCGCGAGGACGATGCGTCGACCACGAAGTAGTTGATGTGGGCATTCTTCAGAGCTGCGTCGAGCGCGCCTTTTTCGCTGGCGGAAACCAACGCAAAAACCCGCTCCGGGCTGCGCAAGAATTCGGCCACGCGCTCCAAGGAGCCGAGGTCCGTCATCTCCTTGTGACTGTAGAAACCTGCCCCCTGTGCTTCGACCTTGTAGCGCCCGATTCTTTCGCCGTGCACGGCAAAGCGCGTGTAGGACTCGAGCAGCGGCTTGAACGAGAGGTGCTTGGACAGCGTCGGCACCAAGTGGAGCCCGAGCATCATTGCAAAGACCACCGCTGAGCCCACCGCCACCTGGATGCCCCATCGGCCAGCTTCGACCACGGCACCTTCCATCCGCCGCCTCCAAGTGCCCGCTTTGGCAAGGTCGCGCAGGGCCACGCGCCCGAGCGCGCGCCCGCGGGTGGCGAAGCCGGCGTAGATGCCGGTTGCGAAAAGCACGCCGAACACCATGAACACCGGCCCCATCTTGATCACCGCCGGCCAGGTGACCTTCGCCAGGGTGTGCACCGAAACCAGCTCTTCCGGCGCAAGCACGAAGTCGCGCGCGACCACCATGGTACCAGTCGCCACCAGAAGGCCGAGAACTGGCTCGGCGCGCTCACCTTCGAGCGCCTCATCGAGCAGCGAGCCCACGGCCAGGGCGATCGGGGCGAGTGCCACGAAGCGCGCCTCGCCGGTCATGATCACGAACAGGCTCGACAGTCCGAACCCGAATGCAGCGAAGACCAGCAAGTAAAGCTGCGAGAACGCGAGCCGATCGCCATCCGGCTCGCTGCCGCCACCGAGTCGAATCAACGGACGCCCCAGCGCGAAGACCGCGAGTGCGCTCCACGGGAACAGGCCAAAGCCGAGCTGCTTGACGAAAAATTCGAAGGTCGTTGCCGGGGTGGCCGCCCTAGGGACGCCGCCCAAGAGCAGCGAGAATTTTCCAGCCACGTTCCCCGCGGCAAAGGTCCATGTCAAGACCAACACGCCAAGCGCGGCAACCGCGATCAGCGCGGCACGACCGCGTGCGCCTTTCACGAACAAGCCCTGGCCAAACCCAACCTCGGCGGCCACGTCCGGCCCGACCCCCGCGGCGCACAGCGGCGACGGTGTGGATGCCTCGGCCGCGCGCGGCCGCAGGCCAAAAGCCACGAGCAGCGTCCCAGCGACCGCCAGCGACGGCAGCGCCACGCCCAACATCGCACCGCCCGACAGAAGGCCCATGAGCAGCCCAGCCGCGGCCACCACGAGATCGCGGATGCGGCGTGTCCCGTCGGCCGGCCAGGCGTAGCGGCCAAAGCCACCCAGTGCCAACGCCAAGCCGGCAACCAGCGGCATGTCGGAAATCAGCTGTCGCGCTTCAAGGACAAAGAGGGGAAATGATCCCAAGGCCAGGGCCGACAGCACGGCGGCGCGGCGGCGAAACAGGCCAAGACCCGCCCAGTACACGGCCAAGATCGCCAGGATGGCGCAAAGGCCGTTGCCGATGCGTCCGCCGAGCTCGCCGACGGAGAGAATCCGCATGCCGACGGCGCTCAAGACGAGGTCCAGGGGAGGCTCGGCGGTGAAACGCTTGTCCACCGTCACGTCGAAAACCGACGAGGACGACGCCATGTCGCGTGCGTGCTCGGCGATCTTCAGCTCCCATGGATCCCAGAAGCCGAACGAGCCAAGCCGTGGCAGCACCAGGGCCGCCGCGAAAAATACAATCCACCAGATCGGCGGTATTCGCCGCAATTTCTCGATAAGACTCATGCGTGCTCTCGGCTATCGGTTTCCGGGCGGGCACTCTAGCAGTGTGCCAGGGCAAAGGGAAACGATCAGCGCCGGCTACTTCTTCTCAGGTGTTCGGCCGTGCACCTGACAGGTTTCGCCGGGCCTCAGCACGACCAAGCGGTCGGAAAGGCCGCGCTCGCGACACAGGTCGAAGAGCCACTCCAACGGTTCATCGTCGGGTTCGTAGCCCATGGGGAACGAACCATAGCCGATGGGCACCAGGAGCTTGGCCCCCAGATCCTCGAAGGCGTGGACCGCATCGAGCGGCGACATGTGGTCGCTCCGCTGCTCTGGGGGCTCATAGCCGGCGATGGGCAGAAGCGCAACGTTCGGGTGCAAGCGACGGCCAATCTCTTCGAACCCCGAGAAATAGGCCGTATCGCCGGCGTAGTAGACCGACGCTTCGTCGCATTTCACGATGAACCCCAAGGTCGATCGCCAGGTGCGGTCGAAAAGGCCGCGCCTGCCGTCGTGCCGGGCTGCGACCGCCGTCACTTCGACATCGGCGTGCTCGATGCTTCGTCCGGGTTCAAGCTCGACGACCTCCGAAAAGCCCAGCGAATCCACGAGCGAGCCGCACCGAGGTGGCACCACCAGGCGAGCCCGACGAGGCAGCTGTCGCAAGCTGGGTAGATGCAGGCGGTCGCGATGCGCGTGCGAGATCAGGATCAGGGTCGCCTGCTGGGCGTCCGCTTGGGCCAAGCAGGCCGACTCGCGCCGCCTGATACCCGACAGGAAATCGCCGAGATAGGGGTCGACCAGAATCCTTGCCTGGCTGGTGGTGAGCATCACCGACGCGTGTCCCACGAAGGTCACGGCCATGTGCCCAGGCAGGGGTGCTGCGACCTGACGAGGCACCGGACGCTTCGATGCAGAAAACAGCCTCCACAGAAGGGTCCGCAAAAGCCGGAGCGAAACCATGCGCACGAGGCCGCTGTCGGCCGCCGTGCGCGCTCTACGACGATGTTCGTGATCGAGCTCCTTGGCACGTTCGATCACGTGGCGCTTGTGGTCATCTTCGCCAGCCCAAGCCATGTCCGCAAAGAGTAACGGCTTGCCTCGTGCCGGTCGAGTCTAGACGCGCACGCCGTCCTTCGATATATGCTCCAGTCATGCGTTCGACCATCATCGGCCTGATTTCGGTTGTTCTGTCTTTCGCCTCTACCTCTGCCTGCAAGAAATCCACCGAAGCACGAGCGATTCCGGTGGCTGCGCAAAAGGCGTCGCTCGACAAGCCTGCATCGCTCACGGAAAAGGCGCCCGACGTGTACCGCGCGCGCTTTGCCACGTCGAAGGGCGACTTCGTCATTGAGGTGCACCGCGATTGGGCGCCCTTCGGTGCCGACCGTTTCTTCAATTTGGTCAAGAACGGCTACTACAACGAGACCCGCTTTTTCCGTGTCGTCCGCGGTTTCATGGCCCAGATCGGCATCCACGGCAAGCCCGAGATGAACAACATCTGGCGTGACCAGCGCATCGCAGACGATCCGGTTCAGAAGTCGAACTTGCGCGGCTTCGTTTCCTTTGCCACCGCCGGGCCAGGCACGCGCACGACCCAGTTCTTCATCAACTTTGCGGACGGAAACAGCCGGCTGGACGGTATGGGATTTGCCCCGTTCGGTCAGGTCACAAGCGGCATGGACGTGGTCGATTCGCTGTACGCCGAGTACGGCGAAGGTGCGCCGCAGGGCCGCGGCCCGAACCAGGGCCGGATTCAGGGCGAGGGCAATGCCTACCTTCTGCGCGACTTCCCGCTACTTGACTACGTGAAGGAAGCCACGATTCTTCCGTAGAAACCGGCGCTTTCCGCTGCTGTCCACTTGCGGCCCTGCTGGGGCCTTGGTACCGTCGAACCCATGTCGTTTCGGGAAAGGCTCGCAAGCAGCACCGCGATTCTGGCGACCGCTGCGTTGATGATGCTACCCGGCTGCTCGCCGAATCAACCGCGTGATCTCCAGTGGGGGACCGACGCCGACGTGGGTTTCGTTCCCCCGGATACCGCCGTCGGCGATGACGCGGATGCGACGGTTGAGGAATCCGGCAATTCCGCCGATGGGAGTAGCGGCGATGTCTCCGTCGATGAATCGCTAGACGAGGCAGGTTACGACCTCGATGCATCCATCGACGGGGCCAACTAGGAGGACAACGAAGCTCTGGCATGGTCGGACCATCCGCTGACCTGACGACCGAATGGGAAGGCGGCTCGCTGAGCGAGCTGGTTTCCGCGCTTCAGTCCGCCGCCTCACCGGTGCGGATCGAGGTCATCGCGCCCGGCACGACCGACAGCAACGCTGGCGAGGTGCACCTGCTGGCTGGCGGATTGGCCGACGCTTTCGCTGGCAGCTTGCGACGAGACGATGCCATGGCGGCGCTACAACGGCTGGAAGGCGCGCGCTACGTCGTCGAGGCCCGTCTGCCCGATCCAGAGACCGGTTCACTCAGCACGCCCGGCCCGCACGAAGGCAGCCTCAAAGGCCGGCCGGTGGCGGCCCTCATGCGCTACTGCGAGGACTACGTCCTCACCTGCCGCGTTGAAGTCTGGCGCGGACAGGAGCGGGCGGTGATCAACTACCGGCGCGGAGAAATCATCAGCACCTCGGTCGGCGGCGGCGAGGGTTCTGAGCGCCTGCCCGAGGTCATGGCGTGGACCGACGGTTCGTACGAAATCGTCCTGCCTGCTCCGGTCCTGCCGCCTACACCATCACGCAAGGGCACGGCTCGCTCGGTCGAGCCGATCACGAAGGGCGAACGAAAACGGCACAGCACGCTTCCCTTGGTGCCGGGCTCGAGCGGAGCGGCCGAACCGTCGTCAGCAGCCTCGGCCGGAAGCGCTGGGACAGGCCCAGGGGTGTCGACGACGCCTTCCCGGCCCGCTGCGGGCGCGCCCGCACTGGCCCGTCCGGCGCCAGTGGCTCCGGCCCAAGCAGGGAAACCAGCGGCCGTGTTGGCGCCAGCTTCCCCGCAGCCCGCACGCCCAGAGGCACCGGCGCAGGCAGCGCCAGCTTCCCGCGAAGGCGCCGCAAAGCCGAGTGCCCCGCCGGCAGCAACTGCGAGCCGCCAGCCTGCTGCGGCCCAGCCATCACCTCCCAGCCACCTAGCCGCGGCGAAACCACCGGCGGCTCCGCCGGCGCGACCTGCTGGACCGGCCCCGGCCCCCGTGCAAGCCCGGCTCGCAGGTCCCGGCTCGACCGGCGCGCCGGCAACCGCCTCGCGAGCGCCGGTGGCTGCAGAGCCCGCGGCGCGACAGCCCGGCGCTCTCCCGGTCGTGGTGGGTCAGCCCCCTGCCCAGCAAGTCCCGGCCCCGCAATCGGCGCAAGCCCCGCAGCAGACGCAGGCTGCCACGCCAGTGCAGGCTCAGGGGCGCCCCTGCGCTCGACCTGGGCCTCAGCAACCTACCGCGGAGAAGACCGTGGCCGCCACGCAGGGCGCTCCAACGCAACCTGCCGCCACGGCCGCAAAGCCTCACGTGCGCACGCTCACCCCGGCGATGGGGAGCATGCCTGGACGGTCACCGGTGGAGCCATTGCCATCCGAGCTGACAACCCGCGGTACGCCGCCTGTGCCGGCAGTGCCCCTGATTCCCGCGCCGCCAGCTCGACCTGCATCGCACCCGACGCCACCGCCGATCACGCAAGCGAAGCCAGCGGGGATACGCCCCCCCCGCCCCGCCGAGCTCGCGGCCAGCGGTGGAAGCGCGGCGGCCGGGCCGACACCCGCCAGGCAGAACCGAGCGGATGCCGCTACGCCGTCCATACCTGTACCTGTGGCTCTCACGCCACCGCCCTTCCACCTCGCGCAGCCGGCACAGCCGGCAAAACAACAGCCGCCAGCGTCGAACGATCTGAAGCCCGCCTCGGGCACCATCGAAGCCAAGCGAGGACACGCGCACCATCTGCCACCCGCCGCTGCGCCCGTCGAGATCGCTGACCAACCCGAGCTGACGCCGCGGCCACAGCCCGGGAGTCCAGCGATGGTTCCCTCGCGACCGTTGACCTCGCGACGGGCTCGCGTGGTACGCAAGGGGCTCGGCGAGCAGCCCGTCAGGGTCTACATCATGATCGGCTTGGCCATCGGTGCCGGCATCGTGGTCGCCTATTGGGCCTATTGGTACTTGCCCTTGTTCCACCACTAAAGTTGCACCACTAAACTTGGCGGACGCGCGCGCCGGCGCTTAACTACTGCTGTGAGTTTCTTTTCCCAAGTCGCAGGGGTTTACCGCGAGACAAGAAAACCGCGGGATATTCTCTGGAACCGTTTCGTGGCGCGGCCGCTTGCCGCCGTGCTGCTGGTTCCGCTGGCCAAGACCCGCATCACGCCGAACCAAATCACATTCCTGTCGCTCCTGACCTTCGTCGGGGCCATGGCTTGGCTCGTGCTCGGACACGGCCGGCAGGGCCTGATTTCCGCGGTGTTGATTCTGGAGTTGTCGTATGTGCTCGACTGCACCGACGGGCAGCTTGCGCGGCTCAAGCATCTATCGTCGCCGGTCGGCGCGCACCTCGATTTCCTCATGGACGAGCTCAAGGCCTTCATGCTGGTCGCGGCCACGGGGCTTCGCCTGTGGCAGTCCGACGGGCACGAGCTCTGGCTGGTCGAGGCTTTGCTTGGGCTGGCGGTCATCGCCAGCGCCATCAGCTTGACCACCTTCATGCGGCGGCCCGAATACCTGTTCACGACGGGATCGGTCCGGCCGCAATCGGCGGGCGATTATGGCGAGGGTTTCGCCGCGAAGGAGCCGGCGCGCGGTCGGGCGTCGATTCTCGGCCTGGTCGAGGATCTCGGGCGTTTTCTGATCCACTACCCAAGCTACCTTTTGCTGGTCGCCATCGCCGACCAACTGGACACGTTCCTGCACGTGTACATCGTCATCAACGGTGCCTATGCGGCGCGGTCGCTGCTCGGCATCGCTCTCAAACTCGGTCGAAGGTGAAGTCGTGAATTCTCCGGGTCAGAAAGCCATCATCGTCGCTGCCGGACGCGGACGGCGCCTCGGGCAAAGCACCGATGAGATTCCCAAGTGCATGGTCAGGGTCGGCGGCCGTCCCATCTTGCACTGGCAACTGGAAGCCCTCACCGCCGCCGGTGTGCGCGACTTCGTCATCGTGCGCGGCTACCTCGGCCATCGCATCG
>PMLH01000182.1 GCA_003159055.1 Myxococcales bacterium | reverse complement strand
AAGCGCAACCCGCCCGAGCCCGAGCGCGATGTTCTGTTTTTCCTTCTGCAGAAGGCACCGCTGGAAAGCTGGGAGCGCGACGTCCTGGAGATCGTGCGTGACGAAGCCTACTACTTTGCGCCCCAACGCCAGACCAAGATCCTGAACGAAGGCTGGGCCGCCTACTGGCACAGCAAGCTGATGACGCAAAAGATCCTCGACGCGTCCGAACTGATCGACTACGCCGATCATAACGCGGGCGTGCTGGCGGCGGCGCCAGGGCAGTTCAACCCGTACAAGGTCGGCATCACGCTCCTGCGCTACGTGGAAGAGCGCTGGGACAAGGGCCGCTTCGGCAAAGAGTGGAACGAGTGCGACGATTACGATGCGCGCCGGACCTGGGACAAGAAGCTGGGCCTCGGGAGAAGGAAGATCTTCGAGGTGCGCAAGCTTTACAACGACCTCACCTTCATCGACGAGTTCTTCACCGAGGATTTCTGTTACGAGAACCAGTTCTTCTCGTTCGCGCGCAACGCAAGCTCGGGCAACTACGAAATTGATTCGCGCGAGTTTCACAAGATCAAGAGCAAGCTGCTCTACCAACTGACCAATTTCGGCGAGCCGTTCATCGCGGTCGAAGACGCCAACCACGACAACCGCGGCGAGCTGCTGCTGCGCCACCGCCACGAGGGCATCGACCTGCACCTCGACCACGCCCGCGCCACCATGGAGTCACTGTTTCGCATTTGGCGCAGGCCCGTCTGTGTGCTGACGGCGATCGAGGGAAAAGCGCGCCTGCTCCGATACGACGGCACCGACCACAGCGACCGAGTCGCGTAGTCCATGGCACGGGCCAGACAAGCTTCGGCGTGGTCTGCAGTGCGGTCTTCGCTTGCTTGGCGCAGCGACTGGACGATAATCGCTGGCGGGTCGCGTGGATTGCCGGCGATCTGAAGTCTCGGCCAAGGCAACCAATCTAGGAGGCAAAAGCAATGGGACAGATGGGCGTATCGGCAATGCAGTCACAGGGTGGTATGCCCACGGGCCTTCTCATCTTCATCATCGCGCTCTGGCTGCTGGTGATCGTTTCAATGTGGAAGGTCTTCACCAAGGCTGGCAAGCCAGGCTGGGCCTCGATCATCCCAATCTACAACCTCGTGGTGCTACTGCAGATTATCCAGAAGCCCCTGTGGTGGATCGTGATGTTCTTCATCCCGCTCGTGAACTTCGTGTTCTTGATCCTGTTCTACATCGGCCTCGCGAAGGCCTTCGGCAAGGGCGGCGGATTCGCGGTCGGTTTGATCTTCCTCGGTATCATCTTCTTTCCCATCCTTGCCTTCGGCTCCGCCCAATACGTCTATGGCCAGCCAGCCAGCCAGCCAGCAGCACCGTAAGGCCGAGCCAACGCCCTACTTGGGACCTGCCCCCGTACAATTGCGAGGTCGAGCTTGAAATGAAGGAAAAGGAAATCCGCGAACGGATCGAGCGCTTCCTGAAGCGAACTGCGCAGACCGTGGTTGTGCCGACAACGATGGGGCTCGGGCTTTCTCTGTCGGGCTGCGACGGACACTCACTTCGCGCTGGCTCTGCCGACGGGGGATCCGACACAAGCGCGCAAGTCTCAGATGCCGCCACCACGCCCTCCGACACCGCGCTGGCGCTGGATCTTCCGCCGATCTACCCGCCGTACCTGATGATCTCGGACATGCCCGACAGCGCGCCCGAAGCCAAGCCGGATGTCGAGTCGGAGGCTGGTGGGGGAACGCTCGATGCAAGCCTGCCGCCAGACGCGCCAGTCTACGGGGTCTCGTTTCCGCCAACCGTGGCTGACGCCGCCGCTGAGGCTCCGCTGACGCCGCCGATGCCGCCGTACTTGTTGTATTCAATCGAACCGAGCCGCCCAGCACTGGACAAGGCGCCTGCGAGGCCTGTGTTTCCAAAGAAGGAAGAGTAGTCCGAGGGCCGCGGTCATCGGCATCACACGGCGGACGTCCATGCTCGGCTCCGTCGGCTTTGTGCCGGCTCTAGACGTCGCCCGCGACCTGGTTCAAGATGCGGCCGTGACCAAGGACGAAGCGCTCAAGGAACTGCAAGATGCCGAGGTGGTTCCGTGCATTACCGCTGGGATCGCTGACATCAAGGAAATCCTGGATGCCTGCCTGGCAGTTGGTATTCCTGCCATCCTCGATCGGCAAGAGTCGTGCGGCAGCCACGGCAGCTGCACCCCACGCATCGACCTGTGCGTACGGCCCGACGACCTGTCCAAGGTGATGGCGATGATGCACGAGCGCTGGCAGAACCTGCTTGACCAGGAGGGAACGTTATCAGACTACGCCAACGCAGCGGGGGAATCTGAGGATCCGCCTTGTCCTGCCTGCGGCACCGCGGCCCCGCTGGTCGATGGCGCCTGCAAGGAATGCGGGCTGCAACTTGAATAGGTGTTTGCGCCGGTAGGGGCGTAGAATACCATCCACATGCCCACTGAAGAGTTAGCGCCAGGGATGCTTTTGGCCGCCCCTAGCTTGCGCGATCCCAACTTTCTGCACAGCGTAGTCTTGCTTGGGCGGTCGGGCGACGAGGGCGCGCTGGGGTGGGTGGTGAACGGGCGCGAGCTGATGACGGTCAAAGAGCTTCTGACCTCGTCCGAGCTGATTCAGCCTGGGCAGCCCATCCCGGACACGGAGGCCTTCGCCTCGGCGGTGCGGCTTGGCGGGCCCGTCGCTCCGGCGGCAGGTTGGCTGCTTTACCGACGACTGCCCGAGTCCTTGCCGGGCGAAATCGCCATC
>PMLH01000621.1 GCA_003159055.1 Myxococcales bacterium | reverse complement strand
AGGTCTCGGGCGGCGTGACGCTGGCCAAGATTTCCGCGCTGGCCCAGACCGGCGTCGATATCGTCTCCGTCGGCGCCCTGACCCACTCGGCGCCCGCGGTGGATCTCGCGCTCGACATCGCGACGGACGGGGCGTGATCGGCACCGATCTCGCAGCCGACAAATTGGCTGCGGCNNCTCAGTACGCGACGACTGGGAACGGATTACCTCTTCCTGCCCACCTGCGGGTCGACCAGCGACGAGGTGGCGACGCGCTCGATGGCCGGCGCCGAGGAAGGCTTGCTGATCGCGACCGACGAGCAGTCAAGCGGGCGCGGTCGGCGCGGCCGCACGTGGCATTCCCCGCCCGGCGAAAACCTGTACTTCTCCTTGCTCCTCCGCCCTGCCCTGGCCCCGCATCGCGTGGCACCCATGACCTTGGCCGCAGGCGCCGCGCTTGCGCACGCGCTGGCATCGCTCGGCTTCTCGCCGCGACTCAAATGGCCGAATGACGTATTGCTGGAAGGACCGAGTCGCGTTGGCGAAGGCGGGCTTTGCCCACGGCCTGCCGCCGCAGGCCTAGAGCCAACCAACGGCTTGCGCAAGGTGGCCGGCATTCTGGCCGAGATGGCGAGCGAGAGCGGTCGCGTCCGGCACGTCGTGCTCGGCGTTGGTATCAACGTCAACACGCAGTGTTTTCCCGCCGAATTGGCGGAACAAGCCACATCGCTTGCCCTCTCGCGTGGCGGAAGCCTGGATCGACTGCAGGTCCTTGCGGCGTTTCTGAATGCGTTCGAGCCGCTGTACGACGACCTCGTCGCCGCGGGTCCCGCGTCCGGGCTGACGGCGTGGCAACGGTTCGCGCTGTTCGGTCAATCATGCTGGGTCGAGGCTGGCTCGCAACGCGTTGAGGGAGTCGCCGAGGCCGTCGACGAAAGTGGCGCACTTCTGATACGCAAGAGCGACGGTGGACTGATCCCGGTGCACGCGGGAGAGGTCAACTGGCGCAAGACGCGCTAACTGCTAGCAGCCCGTGGTGAAAGTCNNCGACGTGGAGACTTTTGCCACGGGGCTGCTAGAGTGCGGCCGCTTTGACCATACTTCAAGCTGCCATCCTGGGCCTGGTCCAGGGAATCACCGAGTTCCTTCCCGTTTCGTCGACGGCGCATTTGCGCCTGGTCCCGGCCATCCTGTCGTGGCCCGATGGAGGAGCCGCCTTTGCCGCCGTCATTCAACTCGGCACTTTGCTCGCCGTCATCGGTTTCTTTCTGCGCGATCTCGCCCGCATGCTCGCCGCCGCCGCGAGCCCAGCCCACCGCAAGGATCTCGACGCGCGCATGTTGCTCTACATTGTTGCGGGAACCGTTCCCATCGGGGTGGTCGGGCTTCTGGCAAAGCATGCCATCGAGGGGCCCCTGCGTTCGATCCTGGTCATTGCTTGTTCGCTGATCGTGGTGGCCGTGCTGATGGCCATCGTCGAGAAAACCGCGCGGCACGAGCGGCCGATCGAAAGCTTCACCCTGCGTGACGCCCTTCTGGTCGGCCTCGCGCAGGCGCTGGCACTGATTCCCGGTACATCGCGGTCCGGAATCACGCTGGTTGCGGCGATGATCCTTGGCTTCCGTCGCGATGCCGCCGCGCGATTCTCGTTCCTGCTCTCGATCCCGGCCGTCGCGGCCGCGGGCGTCTTCGAGCTGCCCAAGCTTCTGCACGACCGCGAAGTCGGCACGTCGGCGCTGATCGTGGGACTCGCCACGGCCGCCGTGTCGGGCTATCTCAGCGTCGCCTGGCTCCTGCGTTTCCTGCGCACGCGCACAACCTACGTCTTCGTCGTCTACCGCATCGTTTTGGGCTTGGGGCTCATCGCCGCGGTGCTCGCCGGCAAGCTGTAGGCGAACGGACGCGCTTGCGGGCAGTGGCGCCGGCTGCCGGGTCTGCGGATGTCGATAATCGACTTTGGTTTCGCCCAAGTTGGCACTTGGCAAGAAAAGAGTTGGTTTTCTCGCCCACAATCCTTGCCACCGCCGGCCATGCTGAGTATGCTTCGCCCGCTTGTTGACGGAAATCCTTTGCAAGGCTGGGCCCATAGCTCAGCGGTCAGAGCTGGCGGCTCATAACCGCTCGGTCCCTGGTTCGAATCCAGGTGGGCCCACTGTACTAGCGCCTGCCGGATTGTCCCTCGTCTCTCGTCGGAAAAGCGGCCCTTACCAACGGCCAGGAGGAACAGTTGCGCGATCAGCTTAAGCGTCTCGAGGAACTACAACGCTACGACGCTCAGATTCAAGAACTGACCAACGCACTGAAGGCGATTCCCGCCAAGCTCGAAGCCTCCCAAGCTGACTTCGCCCGAGTCGAAACGCTTCTCAACAACGAACGCGCGCAGCTGGGTGAATCGCAGCGCTACTACGCCGAACAGAAGGGCCAGCTCCAGACCGAGGAGAGCTCGGCCAGCGGTGCCAAGAACAAACTCTCGCTGGCGAAGAATTCGAAAGAATATGTCGCCGCCCAGCGCGAAATGGAACAGACGCGCGAGAGCGTGCAGAACCGCGAGCAAGAGATCGCGAAGCTGATCGAGGCCGTGCAGGTCAAAGAGAAGCTGCTTGCCGAGCGCGCCGCGGAGCTGGAAGTTCTGCGCAAGTCGATCGACAAGGATGCTGAGGTCGGCCGCAAGAAGATGGCCGAGCTGGACGGCAAGATCGCCGAGATCAAGGTCGACCGCGACAAGGTCGCCACTGGCATTCGCCCCGACGTGCTCAAGCGCTACGGCGCAATCCGCATGCGTCGCGGCCTTGCGGTCACCACAGTTCGCAACGGAACCTGCCAGGGCTGCAACATGAACGTGCCGCCCCAGCTCTACAACATCCTTCAGCGCGGCAACTCGATCGAAACCTGCCCCTACTGCCACCGCATCGTCTACTGGGAGAATCTGATGAAAGACGATCCGGCGCCGAATACACCTGGTTCTGGCTCCTAGTCCTCTTCTCCTTCGGCTATACTCCGTACGCTTCCCGCTGGAGCTCGAAAGGTGGTCGCGACGGTGTAGTTTTGCCGTCGAGGAAAGTCCGGGCTCCGTTGGGCAGGGTGCTGGCTAACGGCNNCTCGAAGGACAGTGCAACAGAAAATAGACCGCCGGTGCGTGGGCAACTGCGCTGCCGGCAAGGGTGAAACGGTGTGGTAAGAGCACACCGCTCTCCTGGTGACAGGAGGGGCACGGCAAACCCCACCCGGAGCAAGACCGAAAATGGATCGCAGGGCAACCTGCAGACGTGGCCCGCGTCGAACCCAGATCCTGAGTTGGTCGCTCGAGCCGTCCGGCAACGGACGGCCTAGATGAATGACCACCGCCCGCGCAAGGCAACGAACGCGAGCACAGAACCCGGCTTACAGCCGAGCTCCAACGGGAAGCATTTTTTGAGGGGAGTCCCCGAGCCCTGGGTCAAAGCTCGGCGCGAATGCCGAGCGACGGCAAGACGATGCGATAGCTGTTCTCCGTGGTCTGGCCCGTGACCGGGTCCTGATCGAGCCCGAGCACGGTGCGGGTCCCGGTCGCGTTGACGATCTCCAGATAGACGTCGACGGTGAAGGCGTCGAATACCATGCGTCGCTCGACGCGCAGGTCGAGCTGGTAGAAGGTCGGCAGGCGCTGGAATCGTTCGTCCCAATCGTTTCGCACCAACACCGGCCGGCCCGTGTTCACGTGCATGCGGCCTCCGAGCGTGTAGCTGCCGACCCGATAGCCGAGCACGGCGTTGAGAATGTGCCGTTGGTCCCAATCCGACGGCCCGAGGACGCCGCCGCCCAGGGCGCGCTCGCTCCTTGCCAAGGTGTAGGAGATCCAACCGTGCACGCGCTCGGTCTGCGGGCGGCGAATCATTAGCTCTAGTCCATAGGAACGGGCGTCGCGGCGGACAAGGAAATCCGCGCTCCAGGGATCGTGATTCTTGAGCGTCGGGTCGCGCATGTCGGTGAGGACGTAGCGCTGGAGATAGCCGGTGGCCTCGATCTCCAGAGAGCGGATGGATCGCGTACCGATGCCGAAGGCACCTTGCCACGACGTTTGCAGCCCGTACAGGCGCAGCCCGAAATTCTCGGCGCCGGGAATCTGCACCGCCAGGCTGGGTGCCTGCGAGAAGCGACCGCCGCTCAGGCTCAGCCAGGTCTTGTCGTCGAGAAGCAGGCGCGCAGCCAGGCGCGGCCCCAGGTCCGACCGGGTGGTATCGCCGATGGTGTAGCTGTCGAATCGCAGTCCGGGCGTGAGGGTCAGGCGGCTGCCGGCCCGGATGGCGGCCGAGCCGTACGCCCCGGCGAGAAGCGCGGTTCGCTTGAGGGCCAGGTCGGACGTGCTCGCCATCGGCACGCCCGCCATGGGCATGAACCACTGGGCTTGGCCGTCGAGACCTGCTTCCCAATCAACGTGCTCCGTGACGTGCTGGTAGCCGGCGCGCGGAATCACACTGTAGGCGTCCACGGTGATCGGGTAGCCCTGGACGATGGGTGCGGTGCTGTGATCGGCGCTTGCCGTCAGCTGCGCGCTGAAACGCCCTTTTCCGAGGGCGCGACCGGCGCGCAGGCCCGCGCGGTGGAAGCGAATGGCGTACTCCCGCTTGTCCGAGCCCGCCTCCAGATCGTAGGCGAGGTCGTCGCTCGATCCCATGATCAGAAGGGAGAGACGCCACTCGCCCACCTGCCGATCGGCCCGCACCTGATAGTCCCAATACGCCAGGTGCACGCTGTGCTGGATCTGGGACAGCAAGGCGCCAGTGTACGAATAGCGGAAGGCCGTCGTGACTCCACCCTTGCCTTCCTTACTACCCTTGCCGTCGGGCCACGGGGCCGACACCAAGATACCGGCGTCGTAGAGACGAACGTCGGCCGACGCGTGCAACCCGTCTTCGGCCGGCGCGCGCGTCTTCGCCGTCACGATTCCGGCAACGTAGCGGCCGTACTTGGCGGGATAACCGCCCGGGTAGAACGCCATGCTGTCGAAGAAATACGGATGAATGACCGATGGCCCGAGCGCCAGGTGAAAGAGCATCGGGACCTGCACGTCGTCGAGAAAGTACCCGGTGTTGCCGGGATTCGATCCGCGAATGGCGTACACGGGCGCGGGCCATGCCACCGTGGCCACGCCAGGCAACGACTCGATGGTACGCAGGGGATCGCCCAGCGAGCCGGGGGTGGTGGTCAGCTCCTGGCGCTGGAGCACGAGATTGGGCTCGTCGCTGGGGGCGACTACGATGGTTTCGTAGACGGGCATATTGGGACGGGCGCGCAGGCGGATGAGCAGAGGGGCCGCATTGGAACAAGCATCGCGATTGAGAGACAGGGGCTCGAAACCGGGCGCGCGGACGTCCAGCGCGTGCGCCCCGCAGGGTAAGGTCATCTCGAATTGGCCGTCGTCGTCGCTTTCCGCCGTCGTCCTCTGGCCGGTCGTTCCGGTGGCCGTCAGCTTGGCCCCGGGCACAGCTCCGCGCGAACCCTTGGTCAGCACCCGCCCCGACAAGAGGCCCATGGCAGGTGCGTCGGCCTTGGCGTCGGCAGTCGAGAGCGCTCCGGCCGCCCCGTCTCCCGACACGTCCGATGCCGGCGTCTCAGTCGGCCCACCATCCCGGTTTTCATCGTAGCCCGCACCGGCGTCGAGACCGGAGGCCGCTGCGATCCCGAGCAGAAACAAGATGGAATTCACGGCAGCTCGGTGACCCAAAGCCCGTCGTAGGGCGAAGCCAGGCGGTTGCGATACACAAACGCAACCTTGGTTCCCGGTGCAAGGGGGTCGTGCGCGGGATCCGGCTCGGCTGAGTTGCCCGGCGCCACGATTGCCATGGTCACGTTTTCGGCCAGCAGCGTGTTTTCGCCGGTCTCCAGATCGACCAGCGCGAGATTCCCGGCGGCGCGCCAGCTCTCCCAGTCGAGCAGCGCCAGGGCTCGCGTCCGGCCGAGCGCGACCACTTGCCCGCCGCCGAGCAGCACGCGCGAGGCGCCGGTGGCGAGGTCCACCCGGTAGAAGTCCTGGCGCTCCGAATCGTCGGTGTAGATGCTCACCAGCAGCTCGTCGCCGCCGAGCGCCCAGTACGAGTAGCACGAGGTGCCCTCGGGATTGAGCCGAACCGGGGGCAAAGTCGGATCGTCCACCGAGCCGGCAAACATCGAGGGATGCTGCCCCGATCCGACGCCGAACCAGTGCATGCCGTCGGCCGTGAAGATCGACCAGTCCGCCATGTTCACCCCTCGCGAGAGGGAGCGCAAATTGGCTTGGACCGTCGACAACGAGCCATCTGGTTTCCAGATGGTGACCTGAATGTCGGCTTGCAACCACACCTCTTCGTGGCCAGGGGGCCACTCGGGGGAAGACCAGCCCGCCTGACCGCCTTCGTCCGGGGCGAGCTGCGCGATCTTCCCCGTAGTCCAGTCAAAAAGAAGGAAGTGGATTTCCGACTGCTGCTGCGGATCCGTCGGCGGCGAGGTGGCTTGAAACAGCAACCAATGACCGCCGGGAGAGGCCGACAGAAACTGGGCCAGGCTGAAGTCCGAAGGAAGGGGCGTGACGGCCAGGGTTTGCGTGTCGAGCAGGACGGGCGGGACCGAGCTCGGGCCGCCTCCGCTCGTCGAGATCAAGAGCTGCGGAGCCCGGTCGCCCTGAATGGCCTGGTAGCTGAAGTATCCGGCCAAGGACAGGAGCAATTCCGGCTCCGCGTTCGGCTTGATGCGATGGAGGCTGAACTCGACCGGCGCAGAGGCCGGGCTGCCGGAGGGCGTGGCCGAGACATAGTAGAGGTCCTCGCCGAGGAAGAGCGGGTTGTTGCTGCTGCCGAGGAGGGTTGTCCCGTGCAGATCGACAAGGACGCCCGAGCTCCCACCGCCCTCGAAGAGCCGCGTCCGTCCAGGCGAGAGCAGCAGGGTCTCCCCAGGTTGGTCGATACGAGCAATGGCTTCGGCCGCCCCTGAGCTGGGTTGGTAGCGTTCAAGCTCCCACGACACTTCCCCCGACGGCTGCGGTTCATCTGCAGTGACAAGGAGGAACAGCCTGCCCTCGCTGTCCGTGACAAGAGCACCGTTCGGATCGTTCGGATACGTGCCCATGGACATGCCTGAGGCCATCGGACTGTCCATCGAGAGGTTGCGCACCGCCGGGGTTCGCTGGTCGAGTCTGGCCGCAGGGCCGACGCCAGCCCCGTAGGGGATCTGGTACAGGTCGGTGACCACGGACTGGTCGGACGGAATCACCGGCTGGTCGGACGGAGAGGATGGGGACGCCTGCCGCCCGCCGCGCCGCGGGCCGAGCAGCCACAGATAGGGCGGCACCGAGTCCGAGCCCGACGGCGAGAAGAAAGGGCGCGTGAGCGACCTCTCGTGGATCAGCTGCTGTCCCTCCGGGGCTTGCCCGAGTGGCATGCAGGAAAGCAAGGCACAGAGGCCGAGGCCCTTCGCGATCGCCTGCGCATGCACCCCGACAAGCACCTGCGGCATGTTGCCGTAGAGCGGCGTTCAGATCAATGGAATCGCCGCACAAGGAATCGGTGCGCGCGACGCGGGCCCGCGCTGACTCGTGCTCGACGCCGGTCTGCCATGTCCTGATTCGCCGCTGCGCGGGAACCAGATCTTTCCGTGCGGAAGCGGGTCTTGGCACGACGGGACACATCTTGTTTTGATTCCGCACTCAAATCGCGCTATGTGCACGAAAAACAGAGTCGCTGACCGACCTGAGCGTCGCGACCTCGCACCCATCAAAAGGAAAGAACATGAAAAGAGTCATCACACTTGGTGTCGCGACGCTCGCGACATTCTGGCTCGCATCCATGGGATGCGGCAGCAACAGCAACCAACCGTCTGGAAGCGGCGGCAGCAACGGCAGCGGCGGTAGCAAAGGCACGGGCGGTGCCTCAAGTGGCGGTGCGAGCGGCGGCAGCCAGGGCAGCGGCGGGAAGGCAGGCGCGGGCGGCTCCTCAAGTGGGGGCAGCTCTGCCAGCTCGACCGGCGGCAGCTCGTCGGCGTCGTGTGGTACCACCGATGGAACCGACAACGAAAACACGACCTTCGGCACTTCGGGAGCGACGGACCCGTACAAGCTCAACAAGTGGGGAACCTGGGGCGATTCGACGGAGCCCACCCTGACGCAAACCACGACGGGGCCAAGCGGTCTCGACTGCGGCTCGGGTTGTGCAGTGCTGACCATCGATTTCTCGAATGGTACCCAGCAGTACTCGGCGGGTTCGTTCGTCGAGTACTTCGGCACGGCAAGTGATTCGACCTCCAATCTGCTGAACGAGACCATCACGGCGAAGATCGCGGTTGGGGTTGCGCAAGCCAGCGGCGCCAACAAGGACGTGCCGATCTCCATCAACCTTTTCGGCCAAGACGCGACCACGAGCACGACCGGCACGGACAACCTCTGGGTTGATGACCTGGGCAGCGCCAGCTCGCTCGACGCGGCCTCTGGCTGGCACGCGGTCACATTCAAGGTTGTGGATACGAAGGTTCCAAGCTGGGGCCCGACGCGCACGGTCTGCGCCTCGGCCCTGCATGCCATGGGCATCACGATCCAAAACAACGCCAACATTGATGGCAGCAACGGTGCCGTGGTCACCTTGTACGTCCAGAGCGTT
>PMLH01000148.1 GCA_003159055.1 Myxococcales bacterium | reverse complement strand
CGGGCAAGGAAATTCGCATCTCAACGGACAAGGTCAATTGGGTGAGTTACAACGAGTCCAAGGTTCACGTGAGCCTCACCAAGGCCGACATCCAAAAGACAGCCGAACACGAGCTGGCGACGGTTGGCCCGGCAGAGCATGGCGAGAGGCACCTCCACGCTTGAATCCCGGCCTACCGACGCTGCTGCTCGGGATTCTCGTGGCCACGAGCGCCATGGCGCGGCAGCCCCGCGTTCCCAGGCTGTCCGCGGTCACCCGAGGCGGTAAGGGACCACCCACCTTCGTTCTTTTGCACGGCTATTGCTCGTCGGAGAGAGACTGGGTTCCGTTCGCGAAATCCATCGAGTTGCCGCGCAGCACGCGGTTCTTGTTTCCGCGCGGACCGGAAGCGGCCAAGCGCACCGATGGTGGTCCGGCCGGGCGGGCTTGGTGGCCCCTGAATCTGGCGGCGGATGTCCGCGACCATGGCCTTGGCGCGGATCTCTCAGCGGAGAAACCTCCGGGAATCGAGCACGCTGCCCAGGCCGTGCGCGCGCTCCTTGCCCGGCAGGGAAACCGGGCTGCGCAGCCCTTCATTCTCGGCGGATTCTCGCAAGGGGCCATGGTGGCGGCCCAGGTGGCATTTCGCTCGGACGAGCCCCTGCGCGCACTGGTGTTGCTTTCGGGCACTCTGGTCGACGAGACGTCGTGGAAGGCCAACTTCGCCCGACGCAAGGGCCTGCGGGCATTCATCGCGCACGGCCGCTCCGATCCCACCTTGTCGTTCGAGGCAGCGGATCGCATGCGGAGCGAGATGGCAGCCGCCGGGATCGAGGTGACGTGGTTCCCGTTCGACGGCGGGCACGAGATCCCGACCGAGGTCGTCGTTGCGTTGAACGAATTCCTTTCACACTTGTAACTGGGCCTTGGCTAAGGACGATGCCAAAGGAAGACCATCGCATGAAAGAAAACACTGGGCGAGCGCGTCGGGCGACTGGCACCGACGTTGCTTAAGCCGACAAACGAAAGCGAGCGTTGATGACCAATACCTTGTGGTTCGTGTGGATGGCCTTCATGTTTCTGTTCCTGGTATCCCCGGTTGGGTACGGGTGGAGCTATCGCGGATGGGGACCGCCCTTTCCGAGATACATCCAGCGACGGAGAGCTGTGCGGGCGAGCTTTACCGATGTTGCTGCGGCCTCACGACACCAGGCTTGGGGATGGGGTGGCGACTTCGTGTGGGTGGTGCTTCTGATCGGCGGCAGCTGGGCAGTTGCGGGGTTGCTGTTGCGCTGAGGTCAGCCCGAAGCCGCGTGCTTCTTGCCGATCAAGCCGTAACTTTTGAGCTTGCGGTACAGCGTCGCTGAGCCGATGCAGAGCTGCTCGGCGGTGTGGGTCTGGTTGCCGTCGTTCAATTCCAAGGCGGCGAGGATGTACTCCTTCTCGACTTGGTCGAGCGGCCGGACCTTCCCCTTGGTGGCCAGTGGAGTAGGAAACGCCTGGCGAATCTCCTCAGGCAGATCCTCAAACTCCACCCGACTTCCGCGTGCGAGCGCGACGGCGCGCTCCATGGTGTTTTCGAGCTCGCGCACGTTGCCTGGCCACTCGTAGCGCAAGAGTTGGTCGGCGGCGCTCGGGGCAAGGCCAGCGATCTTGCGCTTCATCTGCAGCGCAGCGTTTGCCAGCAGGACCCGGGCGAGCGGAAGCACATCGTCGCGGCGCTCGCGCAGTGGCGGCACGTGCAACTCGACGACCTTGAGCCGGTAGTAGAGATCCTGCCGAAAATCGCCGGCCGTCACACCGCGGGCAAGGTCGCGGTTGGTTGCGGCCAAGACGCGCACGTCGACCTTCCTGCTCTTGTTTTCACCGACGCGCCGAATCTCCCGCTCTTGCAGCGCCCGCAGCAGCTTGACCTGCATGCCTGGCGAAACCTCGCCGACTTCGTCCAGCAGAAGTGTCCCACAGTTGGCTGCCTCGAAGAGGCCCGGTCGGTCCTGGGTGGCGCCCGTGAAGGCGCCCCGTGCATGACCGAAGAGCTCGCTCTCGAGGAGGGTTTCCGTGATAGCGCCGCAGTTGACTGCGACGAACGGCCCCGACGCGCGCGTGGACTCCTCGTGGACAAGCCGCGCGACCCGCTCCTTACCCGATCCGCTCTCGCCGGTGATGAGCACGGTGGAGTCGACTTTCGCCACCCGGCGCGCCAGATCCACCAGCTGGGCCATCGCGACGCTCTTGGCCACGATCCCGAGCGGCTCCTCGACATCGACCGCCACCCGAACCAGCGCACGGCGGTGCACGCGCAGCTTCTGTTCGGTTGTCTTCAACGTCTCAATGACCCGCTCTAGGGAGACATCGAGACAGTCCTTAAGCCGATGTGGCTCGAAGAAGCGCAGCTCTTCGGCCCGCTCGTCTCCCCATTCCTCGCGCGTTCGCCCAATCAGGTGGCAAGCCGCATCGCCCTTGCCCAGGCAACGGTCTTCCAGGACGTAGATTTCCTTGCCGGAGCTGCGGCTGATGTAGCCGCTGCTGAGGCCGCAGATGGTCCAGCATTCAGGCACGTCGGAGCGACCGAAGTGCAAGAGGTGCTGCTCGGCCTCGTAGCAGGTCAGCAACATCACGCCGTCTTTGGAAAGGAGCCCTTGACTGCCCGGTTCCATGTGAAAGAGGCCTTCGAGGGTGTGGATGCGGGCACCCGCGCGCTGCCACTCCTCGGGGCTTCGCCACTTGAATTCCGTCTGCATGGCCTCGGCCATGCGCCAACCGTGGGCGAAGCCGAACTGGGTTAGGACCGTCCGAGCGGCGGTGACGCCGAAGTTCTCGACGAGGTACTTGCGCAGAAGTCCCATTGCCACCGCGTCGAGCAGCAACGCCCGCTGTCCGGCGAAGCGAATCACGCCTCCCTCGGGGTCCAGCTCCAGCAGTTCCTTATGGTCGAGATCGCCCGCCAGCATCACCATCACTCTCCTTCGAATTGATGGGAAAAGTACGTCACCTTGAATGAACAGGCCAGCACCAAGACGCGCCAGCGCCCCAACATATTGAATTCATTGCCTTCTAAATGATGGCGCGGAACGTGCTGTAGGTGCGTGTGGAGATGAAAGGCGCTGCGCAACCGTTGCAAACCGGAGCGAAACGCGCATCCCAAGAAAGGCAGAAAATCGTGAAAACCCAGAGTCAAAAGACCGTTCCGCTCGGCGAGCTCATCCTGACCGTCTTCGACAAGGCCGCGCAGTACAGCCTCGATCCGCGGGAGGTGTCCCATCTGGCCACGCAGACCGTGGCGCACATCTTGTTGCGCGGGCGGAATTTGGCGGTCGCGCGGCCGTCGTAGCGTCAACACGATATCGAACGCGGTCCCGAAACCTAACCGAGGCAAAGACTATGACACACCAGAAGGTACTTATTCCGTTCCTCCTCGTCGGCGCCCTTGCCGTGGGCTGCAAATCGACGGCCCAGGAACCAACCGCCGACACAAGGACCGACGACACCGCATCTGTTCTGCTCGACAAGGCAAAGGCCGAAACCAAAGAGGCGGCACATGCGATGGCGGATTATGCCTACGCAAGGAGGGCAGAATTTGTCACCTCGATGAACAAGGACCTGGTCGCGCTCCAGGAAGAGTTGGACCGGCTCGCTGCCAAGATTGAGAGCTCCGGCGGCGCAGCAAAGGCCGACGCCAAGGCCAAGCTCAAGACCGCACGCGAGAAATTCTCTCAGGCAAAGACGCTCCTTGCCCAGACAGAGAGCGCGACCGAGTCGACGTGGAGCGGTGCAACGGGTGGATTTCGGCAGTCATACGTCGCTTTGAGAAACTCCGTCGATGAGACGCGACAATGGCTTAGCGACAAGATTGCGCCCTGACAGCTGACCATGCGCCCGCTTCACCCAGAACATGCCTGCTCTTGGGACCGCTGGCCCTCGGCGACTGTGTCGCCTTGTAATGCTCCGCGGTCCAAGGCAGGTGGCGGGAAGTGGGAAGAGATCGGGAATTGCTTCCGGAAGTCCGCATAGGCCTTGCATTCGACACGACTGTTGTTGCGCGTGGAGAGATTGGCCACGAGATTGATGAGGGGTTTTCGGCGCTGCCAAAACGAGCTCCATACCCGGCGCACGACACCCGGCATGGAGTAGAAGATCCGATTGCAGTCGATCATTTCCTGGATCACGGCATCGGACGACAGGCAGCGGTAGTGGGCGACCGGGAAGGTCAGGGTGTAGTAACGCCAATCCTCAGGGTAGGCATTGAGGGCAATGCGGCCCTCACTTTTCATCTGGTCCCACAGGCGCGTGCCAGGAAGGGGAGTCAGGAACAGCGCATTCAAGCTGTCGACGCCGTATCGTTTGGCCGTGTCGGCTATGCGCTCTCCGATGCCTGCCTGGTCGACGTCGAGGCCCATGATGAAAGAGCCCATGACCAGGATCCTATGCCGTTGAATGCGGCGCACGGAAGCAGGAAAGTCCCGATCGGACCCCAAATTGAATTTCTTGCCGAGCTCACGCAGACCTTCAGCCGTCGAGGATTCGAAGCCAATGAAGACCCCACGGCACCCGGCCTTCCAAGCCAGCGACATCAGTTCGTCGTCGTCAGCAAAATTGATAGTGGCTTGGGCGATCCATTGCTTGCGCAGTTTCGCCTTGGCCAGGGCACGAAACAGTTGCTTGGCACGGGCGATGTGGTCTCGGCGAATACCGACGAGGTTGTCATCGACGACCAGAACGCGCTTTTCCGGTATCGTCCCGAACTCACGCACGACGTCCTCGACGGGACGCTGTCGATACTGGGCGCCATTGAACGTCGTAACGCTGCAAAAGCTACAATTGAGAGGACAGCCCCGCGTGGTCTGGATGGTCCCGAAGGCGTAGCCCTCGGGCAGCAGATCCTGGCGCGCAGGAACGAGATCCTCCACCGGGACATGGCCGCCGTCATAGTGACGCTCTAGCGTGCCCGCTTGCGCATCCTTGAGCACCCGCGGCCAGATGGTCTCCGCCTCCCGACTCACGACCGAGTCTACCCGATCCAGGACTTCGTCCACGCACATGGTGGCGTGGATGCCCCCCATCACGACGGGAACGCCCAACCCGCGAAAGTGCGCTGCAATTTGATAGGCCCGAGGCGCCTGCGATGTGAACGCCGTGATACCGACCAGATCCGGCCGGGGCAAGGCAGCGTAGTCCGGCCTGCGGAGGTTCTCGTCCAAGATAGTGACCTCCCACTCGGGCGGCGTCACACGGGCCAGCACCAGCAAGCTGAGCGGCTTCCAGATGCGGTATTTGTTCCAGCGATTCTCCTTGGCCGCGACACAGCTGACCAATGGATTCGTCGGATTGATCAAGTAGAGGCGCGGCACACCCATTTCGTCACCTTCCCGTCCGGAGAGTGATCTCAAGTCCCGAGTGGGCTCGCCGGGATGCAGGGCACAGGCAAGGGATCCTCATCGTGAGGACTTCATACGCGTTCCTGTGTCAGGATACCGTCATAGCGGAGTCACATTTGGGCATACGGCGTCAGTTGGCCCTGAGGTTTTGTCGAGCTTACCGGGACTCTTGGGCCTATTCCCGCCAGCGCGACCCTACGCCGGGAATTCCTTCAGGTCGTTGGTGCCGCCGTGGACCACGCTGTTGGCCTCGATGCGCGCAGGGTTCTCCGCGACCACGTCGTGGTCGGGCGAGAGGTCGCGGGCACCATGGAAATACTCGGGTTTCGGTTTCGTTCCCTGGTGCGGGTGGCCTTTTGACCGATCGCTCATTTCCCTCGCGTAGATACCCCGAGCCGTCTCCAGGGCATTCTTTCCAGGCGCGTGGACAAGCAGGTCCCCCACGCTGACCACGCCAGTGAGACGCCCGCCCTCATCCAGCACCAGCAGCCGCGACACTCTCGCCTCGCTCATGACCTCGCCAGCGCGGTCCACTGGACAGTCGGCTGCCACGGATCGCAGCGTCGGTGACATCACGTCTTCCACGAGAGTCTGCGCTGCGAGTCGGTCCTTGCCGATTACGCGCAAAGCGATGTCTCGGTCCGTGATCACACCGATCGGCTTGCCGTCGGCAGTGCATACGGGCAAGAAGCCAACGTTGTGGAAAGCCATCAACTTGGCGGCCCCCGCCACGGTTTCGCGCGGCAGGATCCATTGGACGTCACGACTCATGATCTCTTTGCAATGCA
>PMLH01000528.1 GCA_003159055.1 Myxococcales bacterium | reverse complement strand
CACCATGCGCGGGTAGTCCGCGAAATCCGCGTAGAACTGCACAAATCGACCAAGCCCCGCGTTAGCGCCGAACAGCTCGGCCACCGTGAGCATGATGAACGACATGGCCAATCCCACCGACATGCCGGAGAAGATGTGGGTCAGCGACGAGGGAAACACGACCCGGCGCAAATACTCGATCTTGCCAAGTCCGAGCACCCGTGCGTTGTCGCGCAGCCGCAGTGGCACCGAGGCAGCGCCGGCCATTGAATTCACAAACACCGGCCAAAACGCGCCAATGAACACCACGGCAATGGCGGCGCTACGAAATCCGGGCAACAGAGCGATCGCATAGGGCACGTACACGGTTGGGGGCACCGGGGCCACCACACGCGCGAACGGTACTGTTAGGCGTTCCAACCAGAGCGTGGTTCCTGCGAAAATGCCCAATGCAACACCTGCCAACACGGCGACTGCATACCCTGGAACCAGGATCATGAAGGACGACACCGTGCCCTTGCCCAATTCCGGCAGCGAAAGCCAAAGCGCCCTTGCCGTCACCAGCGGCGAGGGAAACAGGAAGCGATTGTTCGACGGCACAATCCACGAGACGAGCTGCCACAGGACAATCAAGCCAGCGAACAAACACCAGCCTTCGTTTCCCGACAGATATCCGGCGAGCCGACGACCTGTCCGCTTGGGCCGCGCACGGGAGCTTACCACCGGCAATTCTCCCAGGGTCGTCGCGGCGACAACACCGCCGTCGAGCTCACTCATATCCCCGCTGCCCCTTCCACCGTGTCTGCGTCCCAAAGCCGCCGAAGCATGTCCCCTTGCAGGTGCTCGTTCACGGCCTTGCGCAGCTCCTGAAATTCCCGCTGCGCGTAGATCTGCCTTCTCGGCCGAGGTCGAGGAATGGGAACTTGCAAATCCGCGATGATCCGGCCGGGGCAGGCCCCCAGGACGACCACGCGGTCGGCAAGCAGCAGGGCCTCATCTACATCGTGGGTGACGAACACAATCGTACGCGCTGGCTTGCTCGAGTTCCACACCTCCAGCAGCAGGTCCTGCAGGCGGGTCCGGTTCACCGGATCCAGCGCCCCAAAAGGCTCGTCCATCAACAGGACTGGCGCCCCCATGGCCAGTGCACGCGCGATAGCGCCGCGTTGGCACATCCCGCCCGACAATTCCCCCGGGTACTTCGCCAGCGCCCCCGCCAACCCAACCAACTCCAGGTACTCCTCGGCGAGCGATTGCCGTTCGTCCCGGGTCAGTGTTGGGTGTGCCTTCCCGATGGCAAGTACGACATTCTCGGTCAACGTCATCCAAGGAAACAACGAGTAGTCTTGGAAGACCACACCGCGGTCGATCCCTGGTCCGATGACCGGCACGCCGCCAAGGCGAATGCCTCCCCTCTGCGGACTCTCCAGTCCGGCCAACAGGCGTAGCACCGTGCTCTTGCCCGATCCACTCGGCCCCAAAAGGCAGACAAACTCGCCCTCCCAGACCTGCAGGGTCACGTCGGAAAGCACCGTCCCGGCCTGGTAGGCGAACGAGACGCCGTCCAACTCCAATGTCGGACGGCGGTCCTGACTCATCTTTGCGCCCATCAGTTTCTCGCCGAATAGACCGAACGCAACGTCTTCCAGTACGCCTCCTGTGGCTCGTCCTTCTCCAGACTCTCCAGCGCCGCCAAGTAGTTCTTCCCGTCGACGAACGGCGCGATTTCCACGTTCGTCTCGATAAAGTTGCTTGTCTTCATGGTCTTCCAGAATTCCTGGATGGCGGTCAAATTCGGATCCGTGGATTGGTCCAAGAATGGCGAGTAGAAGGCTTTCTTGGCCAGCACAGGATCGATCTTCACATACTTGACGATGTCACGAATTGTCGCCTCCTGGTTCGTCTTGCTGAAACGCTCGGCCTTGAGGATGGCCCG
Organism: Myxococcales bacterium; assembly: GCA_003159055.1. The sequence continues at coordinate 16,812 of PMLH01000528.1, read as the reverse complement.
GATGAAGCGCTGCCACAGGTCACCTCTCGACTCGAGATCCTTCTGATTGATGGTCAACCGGCAGCAAGGATGGCCAGGTTGCATGTCCTTGCTACGAACCACCACCACCAGCCCCTGCTCTTCCGCCCGCAGATCGTGCGGTCCCCACACCACGCCCGCATCCACTTGTCCGCTCTTGACCGCCTCGATCACCGCCGGCGGATTCTTGACCTCGAAGATCTCGACGTCCTTCTTCCAGTCCAGTCCCACCTTGGCAAGCGCACCCCGCAGCACCGCATCCCCGGTTGCCAAGCGCACGGTAGCGACCTTCTTTCCCCTCAAGTCGGCGACCGATTTCAGCCCAGGCGCCTTTTCCTTGGTTGTGATGATCGAGGCGTCCTCACCCATGACCCCACCGATGATGCGAAGGTCCGCCCCCTTCGAGATGTGCAGAAGCGGTGCCGTCGTGCCGAACGCCCCCAGATCCAGCTGGCCGGCCCGCAACGCCGCCAGGCCGTCGGCCGAATTGGTAAACTCTGTCAGCTGGACATCCAATCCTTCTTGTTCGAAGAACTTCTCCTCCTTCGCAACGAAGAACTTGGCGTGTCCCGTGACGGGCAAGTGGCCGACCTTCAGAGTCACCAGCTTCGGCGGCTCCGCTGACTTCTTCCGGCAGGACGGGACAAGAGACAACGCCGAAGCCAACAGGATGGCGACCATTCCCATGGTCCACGCCCTTGCTTGCGATTGGACCGAGTCACTGGAACTACCTCGAAATGCCGATCGACTTCCGGCCATGGTTCTGTCCTCCTTCCTTTCGGTACATTAGAAGTTCAGCTGACTGCGGCCAAAGAAGACATTCTCGCCTGGCCGATCTCCGTTGGCCGCTCCGCCCTTGAAGGACGCATGGTTGTAGCTGAGCAGGATGCGAACGCTGTGGCTCCAGTAATAGGTAAGCCCCGCGGCAAGCTCGGTGGCACGCTTGACGTTGACGGTTTCGTCGACGGGCTTAGTCGAGTCGGCTTTCCCGCCAAACAAGGCGTTGTCGAACCTCAACTGCGAGGCCCGACCAACCAATTCCACCGCACCGAAGTCGCCCTTGTTCAGATCGAAGGGAGTCAACACTTGTGCCTGGGAATATGACGCCTTTCCGCCAAACAGAAACACCGAGGCTTCCGCGGTCCAGCCCTGGTTTCCAGCCGTGATGTTGGTCTGGTCAAGCCCGACCCGTTGCTGGGAGTAGAGGTACTCAGCCAGCAAACCAAAGGGGCCGACCGAGTAGTAGCCATGGACATTAAAACGACGCTGTTGTCCGGTTGCAGTGACCGTATTAGCCGTGTCCGGATTTGCACCGACCTTGTAAGAAAAGATCGCCGCGCCTCCAGGCGACTTATAGGTCGGCAAGTTGGTCGACTGTCCAGCTGCCTGGGGACCGCCTTGCCGGCGTCCGGCTGTACCCGCAAGGCCGAGTACCGCATACTGAAACAAATCCGGCGCCGAGGGTCCGAACGGGCGGACGTAGACCATGCCCTCGACGTCCTTGAATCGGCTCGGGTCCACGTCGGTGTAGGCGTTGTCGACCGCGCCGTTGAACACGCCCAGCGCGTAGCCCACCAATCCCTGGGCAAATTCGCCTTGAAGCTGACCTCCCAAGTCCCGAAGCGGCGTCAACTGCGTGGCAATAGCGAACTCGTTGAAGAACAACTGCCCCGTCGGCTGCAGCCGCTCGAGGCCAATGGGGGCCCGAAATTTTCCGAAGCGAAGTTGCAGTTCATCGAGAATCTTCAGTCGAAAGTAGGCGTCGGGAAGGCCGATGGCGGCGTTGCCTTGGGCCACCGTGTTTGTCGTCGGGATCTGCGCGAAATCTGGTGCAATCAAGAAGCTGATTCCGCCTGGCAAGCTGCCGTCAATCCAAGGAANNTCGTCGGCGTGGTCCCCTTCCAGAACTTTCCGTCGGCCTGGACTTGAAGGTGAAAACGCAATTGTGCCACCTTGTCTGCCGAGCGCAGGGCGAAACCGCCTGGCCCTGCATCCACGAAGCCGCTTTGCGACAAAAGCTGGACCAGGTCTTTGGACAGCGCCGGGGCGGTGTCAGCAACAGTGGCCGCTGGCGCCGCAACCACCGCTGGGGCAGGCGCTGGCGACACGACTGGCGGAGCCTCGGGTGCAGCCGCCACCTCGCCAATCACCGGCGCCTTGGGAGATGCCGACGTCGCCGCCTCAGCTGCCGACTGCGCCTGAACCCTTAGCGGAAGGAGAAGAAAAGCAATGAATGGCAGATGCCTGTGTTTTGCAATGGACACTCGGATACTCCTTGTTGGGTGGGTTGAACTTCACGAGTTTTCCGTGACAGGGGACTCGTACCGCCCCGTCTCGCCGGTTTGGCGGCAACACCGATTCTTGGATAGGCGCTCGTCACAAACGCCTACCGCTGTCTGCCTGGCTGGCAGGTGCTGGGGATTGCAGGACCTCGACGGTCGCCCGACTGACTTCTTCAGCGCGTTCGACGCGGGCTCAGCGTCCGCGCTTCGTACAACAGCGACTTGGACAACTCATGCCATCGCTTCTACCGACGCACGAGAATCATGTCAATGATAAAAGACATTACGATTCTTGACAGGACACTGAGATTTTGCCATAAACACGAGGATTTTAGCCAGATATTGCGGTATTCTGGTTCTTCTTTTGATTGCATGATCCTTTTTGGGAGACATCTAGTCCCGTGACAGACATTTACACAACCGTGACCAGCGCCGGACGCGACGACCTGGAGAAGTTGGCGAAGATCCTCGAACTTAGGGCTACCGATGCTCAGCAAGTCGCCATGCGTGCGAGCTATCTATCTGAGATAGAACTGCACCGAGGCGCACGGGTGCTGGAAGTCGGTTGTGGAACCGGTCCAGTGTCGCGAGCCCTGGCGCGCCTAGGCGCCGACTGCGATGTTCACGGCATCGATCCTTCGCCGTATTTTCTCGACGAAGCACGCCGACTGAGCGAAGGCATCGCCAACCTGCACTTCCAGCAAGGCGACGCCTGCCACGTGCCCTTCGGCGCTGACAGCGTTGACGTCTTGGTCTTCCACACTACGCTTTGTCACGTGCCCAGTCTGGACGAGGCATTGCGGGAAGCGTATCGCGTGTTACGCTCGGGCGGACAGCTGGTGATCTTCGACGCCGACTACGCATCCACCACGGTGGCCCTGGCGGCTGCCGATCCTCTGCAGGCTTGCGTGACGGCCACCGTGGAATCCATCGTCCATGATCCGCATCTGGTGCCCAAGCTCGCTCCCAGCGTCCGCAATGCCGGATTCTTCGTTCGACACTTCCGTAGCTATGGCTACCATGGTGTTCTCGACACGGACTACATGCTGACCATCGTCGATCGCGGAGCCGACGCCCTCGCAGCAACTGGGCGCATCGGCACGGCGTTGGCCGACGCTCTGAAGGCTGAGGCCAGGCGCCGAGTCGAAATCGGAACCTTCTTCGGCCACCTGGCCTATGCCAGCGTAGTCGCCCTGCGGTAGCCGTGCAGGCGAATTCCGGGCACAGGGAGGGTTACCGTACGAGGTCCGGAGAATGGGCAGGAACACAGATGGCCAGATAATGCGCACCACCAGCTTCGGGCGCGCTGTACTCCACCCACTCTCCAGCACGGACAAGAACGGCATGCCCCGCGCGTGCAATCAACTTCTTCCGCCGCGTCCTAATCTGCAAAGCGCCCCTGGAGATCAAGATGTACTCATTGAATCGGCGAATCTGGCCGGGCTGGCTCCAGCCCTTGCGGCTGTGCATCTTGGCAACGCTAACCTCGTCCGTTCCGGTACTTACACGGCCGATGATTTCCTGCACTGGCGTTCCTACCGTCTTGATGATTGCGGATCCTGTTATGAGCTTTGCCATCGGTTGCGATCATAGTTCAGACCATCGCGGCCGGTGTCAAGAACGCACAATCCAGCGAACGTGATCACTCTACGCACTGGCAACTGGCCCGCTCGGCGCAGTCCCCGCTCCGCATCCACGCGGCCGCTCCCGTATGTGGGCCAAGGCGTGCAAGGCAGAATCTACGTCAGCGTCGGTATTGGCGAATCCCATAGCGAAGCGAATGGTCCCGGTAGGCAGGGTGCCAATCGCGGCGTGGGCACCCGGCGCGCAGTGCAGGCCGGTACGAGTCAGGATGCCATATTGCATGTCGAGCAAGAAGCCCACATCCGTGGGTTGCATCCCATCAACAGTCACGGAAACGATGCTGACGGCATGCGCGGCGTCGTCCGGCCCATAGGCGTGCACGTGTTCGATGTCTCGCAAGCCATCGCGAAAACGTCGCCAGAGTCTCATTTCGTGTGCCCGCACCGGCTCGAGGCCGTGCTCGAGAAGAAAACCAGCGCCAGCCCGAAGGCCCGATAGACCGTGACCATTGAGCGTTCCGCTCTCGAACCGGTCGGGCAGATTGTCCGGCTGCGATTCCGAATGGCTCACGCTGCCGCTTCCTCCTACCTTCAAGGGTCGCAGGCGCGCCGCCATTTCTGGATCCACCACCAAACCACCCGTCCCTTGTGGCCCCAGCAGAGACTTGTGTCCGGTGAATGCCAAGGCCGCCGCGCCGAGCGCCCGAAAATTCACCGGGTAGGAACCGCATACCTGCGCGCCGTCGACCACCAGGGGAATCGACCTCTCCCCGCATGCCTGTGCGACCGGTTCGATGGCTTGCACCGCGCCGGTCACATTGCTGGCCCACGACAGGACGACCAGGGAGGTGTCGGCGTTGAGAGCCGCGATCACCACCTGAGGATCCCATGCGCCCCATCTGTCCGCTGGCACCGCCACGACCTGGCAGCCCTGCCGGATCCGCATGTCCGCGACCGGGCGCCGCACCGAATTGTGCTCGACCACGCTTGTGACGATTCGCGAGCCCGGGCGAGCGCGCCCGTAGATGGCCAGGTTTAGGGCATCCGTCGCGTTGGAGCCGAAGCAGATGCATTCAGGGCTGTGGGCGCCCAGCAATCTGGCAATCAACTCCCGCGAGCCGTCTATCACCTCGGCCGCTTCCAAGGAACGTCGATGAGAGCTGCGTCCGCCTGAACCGCCGATCTGGCGGGCAAAGCTGTCCATCGCCTGATACACGACTTCCGGTTTCGGAAAGCTCGTCGCCGCATTGTCGAAATACACGGTCTCGACGGGGGAACGGGCGGTCTCGGTGGTGTCTTCTGAACGCAAGGGAGCCTCCTGCTTCAAGCAAGGGGTTGCTCTGCAAGGCGCATACCGGACGCAAGCCCCAGGAAGTCTAGGGATTTTCAAGCGATCGCGCAGACCCCTGCGACCAAGGCCGTCATATTTGATGGTATTGCCGTCATATTTGACGGACCACCGCCGCCCCGCCCAGCCCGATCCGCTCCGCACTCGAACAGCGCCTGGCTGTCCCCATTGCTGGCGCTCTCACCAGTCCTTTAGGTCGCGGTGCTGTCGAAAAGCGGACTCGACAGGTAGCGTTCGCCCGCATCCGGGAGGATGACCACCAGGCACCTGCCCGCGAATTCGGGCCGACTGGCCAGCCGCACCGCAACCGCGATCGCCGCGCCAGAGCTGATCCCGCACAGAATGCCTTCCTCGCGCGCGAGCCGCTTGGTGAAGGCCATCGCCTCAGCGGAGGTAACCCGCTCGACCATGTCGACCATCGAAAGGTCGAGGGTATTCGGGATGAACCCAGCGCCAATACCTTGGATCTCGTGCTGCCCGGGCAGAATTCGTTCTCCGGCCAACCTTTGCGTTATGACCGGGCTCTCAGCAGGCTCGACGGCCACACTGACGATCGGTTTCTTCTTCGTCTCCTTGATGTAACGGGAGACGCCGGTGATAGTTCCGCCCGTGCCGACACCGGAGATCACAACGTCGACCCAGCCATCGGTATCGCCCCAGATCTCAGGCCCGGTCGTACGCTCGTGGATTTCCGGATTGGCGGGATTGTCGAACTGCTTGGGCATGAAATAGCGTACCGGATCCGCATCCCAAATCTTCTGCGCCATCTTCACTGCGCCCGCCATGCCAGCCGCGCCGTCGCTCAGCACGACCGTTGCACCGTAGGCGTCGAGCACCTTGCGACGTTCGATGCTCATGTCGTCCGGCATGACCAGTGTCAACTTGTACCCTCGGGCTGCGGCGACGAACGCAAGAGCGATTCCAGTATTGCCGGAGGTCGCCTCGAGAATCTCCACACCATTCCGAAGTTGCCCCCGCCTTTCCGCATCCCAAATCAAAGCCGCGCCCAGGCGGCACTTCACCGACCCGCTGGGATTTCGCCCCTCGACCTTCCCAAGCAGGGACATCCCGGCCGGAGCAAACCGGGAAAGATGGACCAGGGGTGTGCGGCCGATGGTCTCCGAGTTGTCTCCAAATAGATTCACTAGAGTCCCACTTTACCAGACTCTCTCCCTTGCTACCCATGTCTCGTTTAATAGACTTGAGTCCATTAGACAAGGATCAAAGAACTGCTCGCACCAGCCCAAGCACCCCGCCTGCCAGCACAACGACGACCACGTTGAGGCGCCACTTCCAGAAGACCAGAACCGCAAAGGAAGCCAGCCCCAGCACAACCGTCACCCAATCGACGGTTCCGCTCGGCATGAATGCAGCTTTCGCGAGCGGGATCGAGATGGAGAACATCAGCCCAACCACGCCGCTGGTGACGCCCTTGAGAAATTCCTTGACCCCTGGCTTCGACGCCAGCCAATTCATGTGTCGCGCGGCACCCAGCACGAAAACAAAGGACGGCAGGAATAGCCAGACCGTGGCAGCCAGCGCACCAGTCCACGGCACGCCTCGCCCCTGCCCCGCCAAGAACCCCACAAAGGTTCCAATGGATATCAACGGCCCTGGCGTGGTCTCTCCCAGAGCAAGCGCATCGATCATCTGCGAATCCGTGATCCAGCCGTAAGTCGCGACGCTGCCCTCGCGAATCAACGGCAAAACGGCATAGGCGCCACCGAAGGAAAACAGCCCAACCTTGAGGAAGAACCAAGAAACCTCGAACAGCCGCGACCATGCCAAGTCGGCCGCGTGCGCGGTCGCCGGGAGCAGTGCCAAGACGCCAGCCACAGAGGCTGCGGTCGGCTTGCGGCGCATGCGCTTGCCGGCCACGAAGACCGCACCGCAGCCCAAGAGCACCACGATGAATGGCCATCCAAGGACAAAGAAGCCGATGAAAGCGGCGGCAGCCAGCGCGACCGGCAGTGCGCCCTTGAGCGTCGCCCTCGAAATCCGAACCAGTGCCGCGAGCAAGAGCGCCAATCCGACCGGGCGAAATCCCGACAGCACACCCAGCACTTCCGACCGCTTGCCGAAATGGACGTAGATCCACGCCAGCGCAGTGAGGGTGATGAAACCGGGAACAATGAAGAGCAACCCCGCCGCCACGCCACCAAGGTACCCACGCTTCTTCCAGCCGAGGTAGATGACGAGCTGAAGTGCCTCCGGCCCTGGCAGGATGTGGCAGAAGTTGAGCGCCCGGAGGAATTCCTCTTCATCGATCCATTTGCGACGCTCGACGACCTCGAGGTGCATGAGGCCGATTTGGCCGACCGGTCCGCCGAACGCGAGCCAGCCGAGCTTGAGGAAGTACAGCAGAGCCTCGCGCCAAGAGATTCTGCCCTCGTCGTCGAAACGACCAGCCGATGCGTGTGCGTGCGGGTCCATCAGGGCTTGCTCCCCTTGAATGATTCGTGAAGGCTTGCGAACAAGAGACTTCCCTGGGCGAGACGAGCCTCGTCGTCGGGGTTGCTTGTGGCCAGCCCGGCGATCAGCCGGTCGATTCCGGCGGTCTCCGGGCGACCATACTTTCCGTCCTTGAGGTCGATGTCGTGGACGACTTCGGCCACCTGGCGCAACCCCGGTTCGGCCAGTCCGAATCGCTCCAGCAAAACCTCGAACGTGCACCGGTCGCCTTCGTGCGTGTATTCCGCCTCGAACATGTCAAAGCGCAGCTCGCCAGGCAAAGGCATGTAGTGCTGGCCAGGGACGAACTTGAAGGTTGCCTTCCGATCGATGAAATTCCCAATCAGCCATGCGCTCGCGATGCGGTCGACCTTGATTCCCCTGCGCGTGACCCAGGTTCGTCCGCTCTCGATTCGTACCGGTTCCGGCTTCCGCGCACTCTTCTCTCCTGCTGCTTCCATGTATCCCTCCAAGTCCGCTATCAGGGCCTCGGCTGCTTCCCTTCCATTGGCTCCGAAAAAGTCGATCTCGACCAGCTCGCACAGACGCCTGCGCAGCCGGCCGACCTCGGGCTCGATGCTCGCCCCGTCAGTCAGGGCCGCCCGGAGCCGCTGAGCATCCTCGATGATGGCTGCATAATCAGCCTCCCGGGCCGACTGAAACATGGCCTCGACCTGCCCGTCGGTCAGTCCGCTCACGAAGCGTGCTTCGACCACGGAAGCCTCGCCATGTTCCTCGACAATCTCGCGAGCCACCCACGCAAAGTCCTCTTGAGCCTCATCGCTCTTTGGGAGAGCGTAGACGGAATTCTTGATAGCCATGGCCCCCAGCCCCTGCAGACGACGCCCCATCTTCACGCGCAAGTAGTTGGGCTTGGGCGGAATCCGGTGAATGAGCAGCAACCATGGTCTCTCGGCCGTTTTCACGAGATCTTCCTTGTTGATTCATCTGCAAGCTTACGATTCAACTGAATCATGTCAAGGAAAACCGGGCTCGCGCGCCCGAAAGGACCGACCACCAGGCAAGCTCCGGGTGGCCCGAGGGCCGCGCAAGCTGAAAGGTCAGCTTGACCTGTCGACCGTCACCAGGCGCAACGATTCAGCACCGCCCGCCTCCCAGGTGTTGTCAAGCTCGTCCACGGGCACACAGGCGCACGCTTCGCGAAGAAATCGTTGCAAAAGGAGCGCCGGCAGCAACAATAGAGCTGCCAGGGCGGCCAAGACTCCAACAACCGCAACCAACGTAACCATGATCGGACTCCTTTCGCGGGCGGAAACTAGTGTCTAGTTAACGACATCTTAACTCTACTATACAAGACATGCGGCTTCAGTCAAGAACAACCACAGCGTGTTGGCGTGTTCCACCGCGAGGCGAGTGGCCGCCGTGGCATGGCTGTGCTGGCGGCGACCACAGTCGGGTACACAGTGCAGTCCACTTCGGGCCAGAAAGCCGCATGCGCGGAAGTCTTTCTTTGCCTCTCATGTCTTGTTTACTAGACTAGCGTCTTTCAACAGGTACAGAGAAACGAAAACCCAATAGACCCACAAGGAGGCCCCGTGAACCTTGCCAAGAAACCAGGAAGACCTCTCAAGCTCCAGCGATTGATCGCGATTTCCGTCGGGCTCGCGCTTTCGGGCGCGCCCGCCCTTGCGCAGGAAAGCCCCTCGGTTTCCGCCGCAGACGTCGCCTCGGCTCCCTCCCCCGCAACGCCACAGGCGGCCTCGCAGTCGGCGCTCGATGCCGTGCAATCCCGCGTTGACGAGCTAGAACGCCGTACCGAGGCCGCAGCACGCAAGCTGGCAACCGCCCAGGTCGTGCCCAGCACCCCCGCGTCGGTCGTCGTGGCCGAGGAGGCCGGACTCGGCATTCGCAGCGCGGATGGCGCCTACCAGGCGCGCATCCACGGGCAACTGCAGATCGATGGACGCCGATTCTTCGGCGACGACTCCCTTCGCGACGCCGACACCTTCCTGGTCCGTCGCGCCCGGCCGACCATCGAGGTCACCTTGGCCGGTCTGGCCGACGCCTTGATCACGCCGGACTTCGCGGGCGGCACGCTGCAGCTTTTCGATGCTTTCGTTGACCTGCATCCATTTCCGTGGCTGCGCCTGCGGGCCGGCAAGTTCAAGCCGCCCATCGGGCTCGAGAGACTTCAATCCGACAACAACCTGGTCTTCACCGAACGCGCCCTTGACCAAGACTTGTCCGCCCAGCGCGACGTCGGCGTCCAGCTTTGGGGAGACATCGCCGGTGGGACCCTCCGCTACGAGGCGGCCATCTTCAACGGTGCGCCCGACTCGGCGCTCAACGACGTCGACAGCAGCTATTCCAAGAGCCTCGCCGGTCGCATTTTCGTACAGCCGTTTGCAGATGCTTCGCTGCGCTGGCTTGGGCGTCTCGGCGCCGGCTTTGCCGCCGAAACCGGCTCTGAGAAGGGAAGCCCCACCATCTCGAATGGAGCCGTCGCGGGCGCGTGGCTCGGCTCCTTCAAGTCGATCGGCCAGAACACAATTTTCTCGTACCTGACCAGCCCCACCGACACAGCGCTGACCGTGGTCGCTTTGCACCGCCACACGCGGCTCAATCCTCAGCTTTACTACTACTACGGGCCAGCCGGAATCGAGGCCGAGTACCTGTATGAGCGCCAGGCGGTCGAGAAGGGCAGCGATGACTCGACGGTGAAGAACTCGGCTGGACACGTCACCGTCGTGTACGTGATTGGTGGCGACAGAACCTACGAAGGCCCGAAGGTCAGGCACCCAGTGAATCTCACGGCTGGAACCCTGGGCGCGCTCGAGATCGGCGCCCGCTACAATTGGTTGACCATCGACAGCGCGGCCTTTTCCACCCTGGCTGACCCCAGCAAGTCGGTCGCCAAGGCCAAGGCCTTCGGCTTTGCGCTCAACTGGTACCTGACGCAGAGCCTTCGCATCGCGGCCAGTTACGACCAGACCGCGTTCACCGGCGGTGCGAAGAACGGCAGCGCGACCGCCGACCGCAAGACCGAGCGAATCCTCATCGGCCGCCTGCAGGTGGGCTACTAGATCGATTCGGCCAGCCCTAGGCCATGGACGGCTGGGCCGCTTCTGCAAGCGGCCCATTCTTAACTACTCGCCCGTCGTAGGAGTCAGATAGGGAGTCAGATGACGTAGTCGTCGAGAAAGACGCGGGCGTGGTCGAGGTCGATCAAGACCCACTCGTCCTTCTCAAGCGCGAGCTTCTCGAAGTCGGCCCGCGACAGGTGCACGGTCACCAACTCGCAGGTGGGCAGATCCAATTCGAGCTTGAAGTGCGTGCCTAAATCCACGATGCGCTGAATGCGCCCACTGGCTCGTTCTCGATGATTCGACTTGCCGGCGCCCGAAGCAATGAGAGTGCCCGCCGGCCGCTCGATGCGAATATCGTGTGGCCGAACCACCGCTTCGACCCTGGCGCCGTCGGAGAACCTCGCCGACAGAGGTAGCGACGTCGATGCGACCTGCGCCCGCCCGTCGACGACGTGACCGCGCAGCACGTTGGCAGAACCGACGAACGAAGCGACGAACGAGGAGGCCGGATTCTCGTAGATCGCGGCCGGGGTACCGACCTGGTTCACGCGACCCTGGTTCATCACGACCAGGCGGTCCGACAAGTCGAGAGCCTCTTCTTGATCGTGCGTGACCATGATGGTCGTGACATGCGTCATCTCATGAAGGCGACGCAGCCACTCGCGCAACTCGGCCCGAACCCTTGCATCGAGAGCGCCGAACGGCTCGTCCAGCAAAAGTAGCCTCGGCCGCGGTGCGAGCGCGCGTGCAAAGCCGACCCGCTGGCGCTGACCGCCGGAAAGCTGGGCGGGATACTTGTCTCCATGTCCAGTCAACTGGACAAGAGCCAGCAGCTCCTCAACCCGGTCTCGCACTTCCGACTGGCTCTTGCGCTGTACGCGCAGCCCGAAGGCGATGTTCTCCCGAACCGACAGGTGGTCGAAGAGAGAGAAATTCTGAAACACGAAGCCGAAGCCCCGCTTTCGAACCGGAACGCCGATGACGTCCTCGCCACCCACCAACACGCGGCCGGCGTCGGCAAATTCCAGCCCCGCAATCACCCGCAAAACCGTTGTCTTGCCCGAGCCCGACGGACCTAGCAGTGTGGTGATGCAACCGTCCGGCGCCTCGAAGCTGGCCTCGTGGACCGCCGGCGCGCCTTCGCTCGCGAAGCGCTTGGTGAGTTGGTCGACTTGGACGTTCATGTTCTCTTTCCACACAGGCTCGCTGCCGCCCGATGTTCCACAACCTTCTTGACCACAAGGGTTGCGAACGCCAACAAGGTCAGCAGCGACGCCACAGCGAAGGCGCCTACGAAATCGTACTCGTTGTAGAGAATCTCGACCTGCAGTGGGACGGTGTTGGTCAGGCCTCGAATGTGCCCCGAGACCACCGAGACGGCCCCGAATTCCCCCATGGCGCGGGCGTTGCAAAGGATCACGCCATAGATCAGCGCCCACTTGATTTTGGGCAGCGTCACCCGAAATAGAATGCGCCAACCACCGGCGCCCAGGGTCAGTGCGGCCTCCTCGGTTCCGTTCCCCGCCGCGTGCAGCGCCGGCAGAATCTCGCGAGCCACGAAGGGAAAGGTCACGAAGATCGTGGCGAGCACGATTCCGGGCGCAGCGAAGACGATCTTGATGTTGTGCTCGTCGAGCCAACCGCCTAGGAAGCCCCGACTGCCGAACAGAAGCACGAAGACCAATCCCGAAATCACGGGCGAAACGGTGAACGGAAGATCGATGAGGGTGACGAGGAGGTTGCGCCCTGGAAATCTGTACTTTGCCAGGGTCCAGGCCGCAAGCACGCCGAAGACCGTGTTCAAGGGAACCGCGATGGCGGCGGTCAGCAGGGTCAGCTTGATGGCGGCTGCGGTCTCGCCTTGTGCGAGAGCCGCAAGGTAGCCGGGCAGGCCCTTGGCCAACGCCTGGGTGAAGACAGCGGCAAGCGGCAGCAACACGACGAGTGAGAGAAACGCGATGGCCGCGCCGAGCAGCACCAAGCGAACCGCGACTGGCTCTGTGCGCACGCTGTTGGCCTGTGCGAACAGTCCCCCCTGCACGCTACGAGCCATGGGTTGCCCACCTGCGACTTCTCGCCTGGATGAAGTTCAAGACCAGAAGCGTGAGAAGCGAGCCGGCCAGCATGACCACAGCCAGCGCGGTCGCTTCCGGGTACTGGAATTGCTCAAGCTTGGTCACGATGAGAAGTGGCACGATCTCGGTTTGGCCCGGCAGGTTCCCTGAAATGAAGACGATCGAACCGTACTCCCCGACGGCCCGCGCAAAGGCGAGCGTGAAGCCCGTGACCACGGACGGGGTCAGCAGGGGCAAAATCACGCGCAGGAAGGTCCGCAGTCGGGATGCACCAAGGACCGCCGCAGCCTCTTCGACCTTCGGATCGATCTCCATCAGCACCGGCTGGACCGAACGAACGGAAAACGGCAGCCCGACAAAAACCATGGCGAGGATCACCCCCGGCAGGTGGTAGGCGATATGGATGTCGTGACGATCGAGCAAGCCGCCGACGACTCCGTTCGGGGCATACACGGCGGTCAATGCGATGCCTGCAACGGCTGTGGGCAAGGCCAGCGGAAGATCGATGATGGCGTCCATCAACGCGCGGCCAAAGAATCGATAGCGAACCAAGACCCATGACAAGAGCAGCCCGGCGACGGCGTTGATGCCCGCCGCGAGGAAAGCGCCCCCGAAGCTCAGCTTGTATGCCGCGAGCGCTCTTGGCGACACAATGGTGGCCCAGAATTGCGCAAGCGACAGGTCGCAGGCCTTGAGAGCCAATGCGGCGAGCGGCAGGATGACGACCATGCCCAGGTAGAACAGGGTCAGGCCCAAGGTCACGTGGAAACCTGGCAGCGATCCCGAATGCCACGTGCGGCGCCGGCCGACGACGGGCGACAACGTCCGCCGGGCTTGCGAGCCACTGTCTCCCGTCGCGGATGAATGCATGCGCCGCTACTCCTTCGTCTCGGTCTGTGCAAAACGCTGCACAACGGGGCGAAGCTCGTCGGGCGCGGTGAGGCGCTTGGCGTAGATCTCCGCCACGAAATCGGGGATGACCTGTTCAGGAACCAAGCCAAGCCGCTGGGAGAGCCGAACCTCGCCTTCCGCCGTCTTCCCGCCGGCGACAACTTCATACATCGGCAACAAGCGGTTGCCGCAGCGGCGGGCCCGACCTTCGAAACCCAAGGCCGCAATCGAATGGCCGCCGCAGCCGTTGGGGCACCCGCTGATCCGAATCGTACTGGGCTCGGATGTCCTCTCGCTTGCCAAGCCCCGGAGGCGTTCGGTCACGGCATCCGCCAGCGCTTGCGACTGGCATATGCCTGGCTTGCAGGTCGAGGCTCCGGTGCACGCCACCACCTTGGGGAGGGATGGCTCACAAACGAAACTCAGCTTCGCCAACGCTGCTTGGGCATCTGCCACGCGATCGGCGCCTATGCCGAGCAGCAACAAGTCCTGCTGCTGAGTCGCAACGACGACACCGTTGCCCAAACCTCGCGCGATTCGAGCAACGCGAACCAGATCCAGGGCGGAGCTGTTGCCGTTGCGTAGCTGAACATGGGCGGTGAGCAATCCGCGATTGCGTTCGGGCAGGAAACCGCGGGGGATCTCCCCTTCCTCGACCGACTGCGGACCGTTCGTAGGTGCAGGCGAATCGCCGGCGAGCCGCTCCAGCGAGGCGCTCGGCACGGTGAAGTCTGTCTCTAGAGCCGCCCTCTCCTTGCGATATTCCGCTATGAACGTCTCGGAGCCCAGCCGAGCCAGCACATAGCGCAACCGAGCGCGCGCCCGATTGTTCCAATCCCCGAGCCGATCGAAGAGCCTGACCACGGCCTCCGCGACCAACGGAACGTCCCACAACGGAACGAAATCCTCGACCAGAACGGTNNGGCGATCTTGAACTTGCGCGGTAGTGGATGGGGGCGCGAGACCGTCGAAAAGTACTCGGCCAGATTCACCACGCACGGGGTGACGTCGAAGCCTGCGCCTGCGCAAACCGAGGCGCGCGGGCACGCGGTCACATTGCGCACGGTGTTGCCGCCGCTGCCGCGGGTACTGAGCCCGCGGTGTTCCACCGCCTCGACCAAGGCAACGGTTCCGTCCAGCGATACGTCATGGATCTGCACATCCTGCCGAGTGGTGAAATGCACATCGCCCCTGCCGAACAGCGTGCTCAGACGCGCCATCGCCACCAACTGCCTGGCAGACGCGAGCCCAGCGCCCAGACGAACACGAACCATGTACGTCGCCGATTGCCGTTGCTCGTACACGCCGACGGCCGCCTGAATGGCGCGAAACTCCTTCTCCCCGATTTTCCCCTTCTGAAAACGCTCGACCTGATCGCGGTAGCTCAGCCGAGCAAGGTCTCCCTCGGCCGACCGCCCGGGCAACGCATCGCACGCGGGCATCGCCACTACCGACCGCCTGCGTAGATCTGGTCGAACGTTCCGCCATCGGCGAAGTGTGTTTGCTGGGCCTTTTGCCAGCCCCCGAACTGACCGTCGATGGTCACCAGTTTCAACCTCGGAAAATGCGATGCATGCTTTGCCGCCACGGCCGCGCTGCGCGGTCGGTAATGGTTCTTGGCGATGATCTCCTGGCCTTCGTCGGTGTACAGGTACTCGAGATAGGCGCGCGCAACGGCAGCTGTCCCGTGCTTCCCAGCATTCTTCTCCACGACCGCCACCGGAGGCTCGGCCAGGATGCTTTGCGGCGGCGCCACGATTTGAAACTTCTCCCGGCCAAGCTCCTCGACCAGCAGAAACGCCTCGTTCTCCCAAGCAATCAGCACATCACCGAGTCCCCGCTGGGCGAACGTGGTGGTCGACCCGCGCGCTCCAGAGTCCAGCACCGCAACGTTCTTGTACAGCCGAGACATGAAGTCGCGCACCTTCGCCTCGTCACGCTTGAATTTCTCCTCCGCGTGGGCCCATGCCGCCAGGTAGTTCCACCGGGCGCCGCCCGACGTCTTCGGATTCGGCGTGATCACCTTCACGTCAGGACGAACCAGGTCGTCCCAGTCTTTGATCGCCTTGGGGTTGCCTGAGCGAACGACGAAGACAATGGTCGACGTGTAAGGCGATGAGTTGCTCGGCAGCTGTTTCTGCCACTCCCTGGCAAGCCTTCCGCCCTGCACCGCGATGGCATCAATGTCGTACGCAAGCGCAAGAGTCACAACATCTGCTTCCAGCCCATCAATGACCGCGCGCGCCTGTTTTCCAGAGCCACCGTGGGATTGGTTGACCCTGACGTCATCGCCGGCCTTCGCCTTCCAGTAGCGGGCGAAGGCGGCATTGAAGTCTTGGTACAGCTCCCGTGTCGGATCGTAGGAAACGTTGAGGAGCGTGATTTCCTTTGCGTGTGCTTGAGGCACACCCCCAAGGCCTCCCAGTGCGAAAACGAACATTGCGATGAGCTTCACGGTGCCCTTCCTTTCGCTGTCCACTATACCGGACATCATGCTCGTATACAAGCATATGCCTTCGACTGCGACCCGACGCACGACGCGGCTTCATCTGCCTCCGTCCACAATGCCCCGGACACGCCGCGTGCCATCGCGGCGACTGGGCTCTTGGTGGCAAAGCGCCGCTTTGCGTCCCTAGAGGGCGTCTGAAAAGCTGTCCCAGAGCAGTCGCGGAGGACGGCGGGGGACAACCAGATAGCGGGACTCCCGAGCGAGGGCGGTGGCCCCAAATCCCCCACCTTGATTGCACCGCCTCGATCGCNNTCGAGCTTCCCGCGCCTTCGCAAGGTGCTTGGTCCTGGTTCAAGGCCCGACCGTCCGGCTTCTCAGACGCACTCTTAGTAGTTGAACTGCACCCGGTGTGGCCGTTCCGCGATGATTTCGCGGTCGAGGGTCCAGATGCGGTTCTGCGGGATCACGAAAATGCCCACCATGTGCTTGCCGGGATCGAGTCGCACGCCCGCGATGGGACAAAACGCACCGATTTCCTTACCATCAATGAAGACCGGATACTTGCCCTCGGTCGTGCAAGCCACATTGAGCCCCACGCTGCCCGTCTGGGGGAAGACAGCTGGGGCCATTTCCCGCTCGAACAACACCCCCTTGCTGGTGTCGACCAC
>PMLH01000055.1 GCA_003159055.1 Myxococcales bacterium | reverse complement strand
CAAGGTTCGGCGCACGGTGGCCGCTGCGCTGGGAGAATTCCGCGTCGACTTCGATCCGGGCAACGCACGCGCGGCCGAGCTTCTGGAAGCGTGGGTGACCCAAGGCGACCCGAGCTGTTTCGTGGAGGCCAACGCGGCCCTTGCGCTCGGCCGGGTTCGCTCGCGAAGAGCGGTGGAAGTCCTCACTCCCGTGCTGGCTCGCCGTTCGTACGGGGACACCATCCGCGCCCGCGCACTCGAAGGACTCGGCGCAAGCGGCGACGAGGCTGCCTATCCCGTGCTCGCTGGCGCCATCACCCGAGCGGCATCGTTTCAGTCCCGTCGCGCGGCCGTGACGTCACTCGGCCGCCTCGCCGAGGGAACCACCCTCGCCCGCGACGCGCGCGAGCGCCTGGAAGCCTGCCTGTCCGACTCCGACTTCCGCGTACGCATGGACGCCGCCGTTGCCCTGGTCGAGATCGGCGATGTGCGCGCCATTTCCGCCATCGAACGCGCGTGCGCCGCCGAGCTCGACGGCCGAGCCAAGCGACGTTTCAAGCGCGCCGTCACGCAACTGCGCGAGAAGGGATCGGCGGGCGAGAAAGTGAAGAAGCTCGGCGAGGAGGTCAAGCGCCTGCGCGCCGAACGTCCCGCCTGCGCGAACGCCTGGAAAAACTTGAGGCACCGGCGCGACCAACGACGACTGAAACGCCCCCGACACCAGCCACCGCGCCGCCCAAACGCCCGCGTCCAGGCACACACCTATCGGGACGCAAGACAGTGGTTCCCCGGCGACGGTGAGACCTCTGCGCGGCGGACGACCGCCGCGCAACGTCGGTGACCCGCCAACCCGTAGCACGTCAGTACGGCGCGGCCACGTTGGGAAGCGTCGGCGCAGGCGCATCGCCGCGGAAGCCGAGCGAACGGGCGCGCTCCCACGCCTCTGCGAATTTCTTGTCCTCGTGACGGAAGCCGTGCGCTGCGGCCAGCACCAGCCACGCCTGCCAGGCCTGCGGGTACTTCGCCGTCAATGCCTGCGCCGTATCCATGTCCGCGACGTTCTCGAGCAGGTAGAGCCGCTCCAGCATGCGCGCGCGGAGATTGAGTGGCTCCTCGCGGAGTGACTCGGCCAATTCCACTCGAAATCGTGCCGGGGCCTCGTCGTTGTGTGCCTTCGCCGTCGCGTAGAGGAGGGCGCGCAGCGCGTGCACATCGCTATCCGGCAGCGCACGCGTGACGAAGCTAAAGTGCGGCTGCGGAATCAGCGCCGTGTATTTCGCGTACTCGCCGCCCTCAAGGTAGCGATTAAGCGTTCGCTCGAAGGCTTCGGGCGTGGCCAAGTTGGGGAAAATCTGGTTCCACAGAACCTTCGCATCGCTTGCGCCAGCCAGGCCGGCCTGGAAGCGCTGGAAACGTTCAGGCTCGTGGTTGAACAGATAGTGCACGAAGAGCCAGCTCGTGGCGTAAAGGCGCGGCTTTTCCAGCGGATCATCCGACCACGTCCACAGCCCATGCCAAGGGGAGGCGCCGCGATGGGCGACGCGTTTCAGCGCCTCCAGATCGGGTGCGCCGAAGATCACCTTGTCGCTGCTTTCCTCGTACGACGTCGTGGCCAGGTACATGGCCATGCCCTCCTTGAACCAAACCGGCGCCCGGCGATCGAGGTCGAGCTGCCGCATAAGCGCGTGCACGATCTCGTGTTTCAGCACGTTCTCGCGCGCGACCTGGTTGGTCGCCGGTGCCACCACGATGCCCGTGCCGAGGTAGGCGAAGAAGAATCCCCCGGTGCGGGGCGGCAGAAAGACGTCTGCCTCGCTCCAGGTGCGTAGGGCCGCCACCTCGATGGGCTCACCCGTTTCGGGCACGTCCCGCCACGCCGCCGCGACGATGGCCGCGCGGAAGTGTTCGAGCTGTGTCGCCAGCGTCTCCGCATCCTCATCGTCCTCCACGTCGGTCAGCACGCGAAAATGGGGCGACGACCACTCGGTCCAGCGCGGGCCTCCTTCGCCCGGGCAGGCCGGCAGGTGCGCGCAGCCCGCGGCGAGGGACAGCGCTGCGAGCGTCAGCATGTGTGAAGAAAACATCGCGGCCAGTTTACACGGCGTTGGTCGCGATTGGATCGAGTCACCGATCCCGGCCTGAACCGCCACTGAGCTTCCCGGCGTTGGTTGCAACACCCAAGTGTGCCCGGCCGACGTCGCCGAGGGACAATCGTGCGAAGGTCCAACCGCCGGCAACTGCGCTGATCAGTTCTTCTGTGACTGGGGCGATACCGCGATCTGCGCGATCTGCGCGCGATCTGCGCGGTGCCAGTGTATTCTAGGATCGCGTGAGGACGTGGCGGCCCGCGTGGCCCGCGTGGCGGTGCCAGTGTATTCTAGTGTCCTGTAAGAGCGAGGTTCCCGAGCTTCACCCCTCCCGCCCGCCGCCCCGCCAGCAGGAGGGGACGACAACGCCGTGAACTGATCAAGGCGTCCTTCGCGGGGACGCAATGGGCTGGGCTGCGCCCGGTGCCCGGAACCAAACGCCACGGCTGACGCTGAACTGTCCTTGCTCGGGAATCATGGCTAGAGTGACGCAGCATGAAGTTCCACACCTCTTGGGCCACGGCCATGTGCTTGTCGCTCATCGCCTGCAGCGCCTACGCACAAGATTTCGAAGGCGAGGAAGGTGAGGCGGCCCCGGGGAGAATGTTCAAAATGCAGCTACAGATAGGCGTGCGCTACGGAACACGCGACCTCAACCTTGGGTTCGGCGCGCGCGGCGGCTTTCTGCTCCCGAACCACATGTGGCTAGGCGGATCGTTCGACTACTTCCTGGGCTTCAGCCGCCTCATAGAGGGATCGACAGGTACAGACAACTACAGGGCGTGGAACCTTGGCGGTGAGGTGGGCTATGACTTCGACCTAGACGAGGGATTTTCGCTCAGAGGGTGTCTGAAAAGTG
>PMLH01000306.1 GCA_003159055.1 Myxococcales bacterium | reverse complement strand
GCGGCGGCGCGCGAGGTTGGGCCGCCCATGTTTTCTTCCGCGCTGATCATCGCAGTCGCTTTCATTCCACTGTTTACGCTGACCGGGGTTGCCGGTGTGATCATGTCGCCCATGGCGCAGACCTACGCTTTCGCCATCGGTGGATCGATTTTGCTTTCGCTCACGCTGACGCCGGTGCTTGCGTCGCGGGCGCTGCCCATAGGCTCCAGCGATCACGAGAAGGAAAGCGCACCTATGCGCTTCGTGAATCGCCTGTACACACCGCTGTTCGCGTTTTCGCTGCGCCGACCCAGGCTTGCTATTCTCATGGGCGTTGGGCCGGTGGTTGCGGCACTGTTTGCATCGGTGTTCCTGGGGCGCGAATTCATGCCCAAGCTGGAAGAGGGCAATTTCTGGATTCGCGCCACCTTACCCATCTCGATTTCGCTCGAGCACTCTGCCCGTTACGTCGGTCGCATGCGCTCCATCGTGCGCGGGTGCCCGAACGAGGAAGGCGCAACCTGCACGCGTGCGCAGCAGCGTCGGCCGGAGGTCACAACCGTCATCTCGCAGCTCGGTCGTCCCGACGACGGAACGGACGTCTCGGGCTTCTACAACATCGAATTGCTTGCGCCGCTTGCACCTACCAGTGAATGGCGCAAAGGCGTGACCAAGGCGTCGATGACGACAGACATGCAGAAGGAACTGGCGGCTGCATTCCCCGGCGTGGTCTTCAGCTTCTCGCAGGTGATTTCTGACAATGTGGAAGAGGCGATGTCGGGCGTGAAGGGTGAAAACACGGTCAAAGTGGTTGGGCCGGATTTGCTGGTGAACGAAACCAAGGCGGAGGAGATCGTCAATGCCCTGGCCAAGGTGCACGGCGTGGAAGATCTCGGCATCTTTCGTTCGCTGGGCCAGCCTGCGATTCGCATCACGCCCTACCGGGCACAGATTGGCCGCTATGGCCTTAATACCGGCGATGTCGCGGCCGTGGTTCAGGCTGCCATCGGCGGCCAAGTGATCACGCAGGTGTTCGAGGGCGAAAAGCACTTTGACCTCATCTTGCGCTGGGCGGAACAATACCGTCGCGACGTGCGATCGATCCGCAATGTCCTTGTGTCCACGCCCGACGGCGCGCAAGTGCCGCTGGGCCAGATTGCGGAAGTCGCCGAAGAGGAAGGCCCATCGGTCATCTTCCGCGAGGATCTCAAGCGGTACGTCCCGGTCAAATTCTCGGTGCGCGGTCGCGACCTTGGCTCGACGATTGTTGAAGCGCAGGCGCGCGTGAAGGCGGCGGTCAACCTGCCCTACGACACCCACCTCGAGTGGGGCGGCGAGATGAATCAATTGCGCGAGACCACCAGTCGGTTGCTTCTCATTGTTCCGATCACGCTCCTGATCATCGCGTTCTTGGTCTTCAGCTCGGCCAAGAACGGCCGCGATACCTTGATCGTTTTGCTGGGCGTTCCGGTCGCAAGTAGCGGTGGCATTGTTGCGCTGTACTTGACCGGGACCGATTTCTCCATTTCGGCGGCGATGGGATTCATCAGCATTCTCGGCGTGGCAGTCCAGGACGCGCTGCTGGTGGTAACCTACGCCCGGCGGTTGCGCGAAGAAGGATCCTCCGCCGCGCAGGCCGCGGGCCTGGCCGCCCAGCGCTGGCTGCGGCCGGTTCTGATGGCGACCTTCGTCGCGATGCTGGGCCTTCTGCCAGCCGCCGTGTCGCGTGGCATTGGCTCGGAGACCCAGAAGCCCCTGGCGATTGTGGTGATCGGCGGCGCGCTTGCGCTCGCGATTCTGCCTCGGCTTTTGCAGCCGGCGCTCCTCATGCTCGCCCACCGGCGCGAGGACACGCCCAAGGCTGTGTAGCCCTCGGCCGGTCCCACCCCGGGTCAGACGTTGGGTTCAATGTTTCGGCGGGATCCGTCGATGATCGACCCGGCGACTAGACATGTTCGGACGGTCCCCGAAGAAGCCAGACGATACGCCCACGGCACAGCCGGTCGGCGATCCCAGCCACTGCGAGATGGCCCTGGATACCTTGGCTGGGATCCTGCGCAGCATGGCGGATTTTGCGCTGGAGCAGGATGGGGTCGACATTCCGACGTTTCGGGCGGCCGCCGAGGCCTGGGCCAAGCACGTGACCCTGGCGACCTCGCCTCCTGGGGCGCCTGAGGACGACGGCAAAACGCGCGGCGGACGGCGGGAATGGGAAGGCGTCCGGCGTTTCGTGCGCGAGTACTGCCGGGCCAGCACCAAGCGGGTGACCGACGTCACCGCCGATTTGCGGCAGGTGATATGGGTCTTCATTCGCAACATCAGCCAGGCGTTCACCCAGGATGAGGAGGTCGACGGCAGGTTGAGCATCCAGATGGAGCGGCTGGAGCAGTTCGTGCAGGCAAGCGAGACTGCCGACCTCAAGCGCGAGGTGCTCGATGCTGTAATGATGCTGAGGGGCATCCTGGAGGAGCGCAGCCAGCGCCATCGCAAGCAGCTGCAGATTCTCGGCGCGGAGGTGCGCACGCTCGGGCATGAGTTGGAGTCGGCACGACGCGAGAGCGAGACCGATCCTCTGACCCGGATTTCCAATCGCAAGGCGTTCGATGACTATCTGGCCCGCAGCGTGGAGATCCATCGGGCATTTCGCGATCCCATGTCGATGCTGATTGTGGACGTCGATCACTTCAAGGAGGTCAACGATTCAAGCGGTCACATCACCGGCGACGAGGTCTTGCAGCAGGTCGCGAACGCGGTGGTGAAGGTCTTTCTGCGCAAGAATGACTTCGTGGCACGCATCGGTGGCGACGAGTTTGCGGTGATTCTGCGCGAGACCAAGCTCGACGATGCTCGCGCGCTTGCCGAGCGCGTGGTCGGGCGTGTGCGTTCGTTGCTGATTGCTACCTCGAACGGCGAAAAGCGGACCGTGACAGTCTCGATTGGATTGGCCGGGATCGCCGCTGGCGATGACGAGAAGACCTGGTTTGAGCGGACCGACCGCTGCTTGTATGCAGCCAAAGAAGCCGGGCGCGACCGCGTCGCAAGTGGCAGCTAACGACTTCTGCAGCGTTCAGCGGCACGTGTAGTAGCGGTTGATCGCGTCGATTGCGCGATAGGCGGCGACTTCGGCACAGCCCGCCAGAGCGAATTGCTCTGCAACAGCCAGGCCGATGGCCGGGGAACCGACCTCGACGCAGGCGAGTTGCGGGCGGTAGTGCGAAAGGTCCAGTCCCGCCAGTGCATCCGGTTCAGCACCTTCAATGTCCATCGAGAGAAAGTCGACTGCCCTGACTTGTTCGCGCTCGAGCAGATCGCGAAGTGCAATGGTCTCGACGCTGGTCCTCCGATAGTCCCCGGCGCGTGGATCGGTGCCGCTGCCCGAGGAGAAGTTCTTGTCGTCGCTGATAAAGAAGTCGTGTGTGAGTCTGCTCTTTCGCCCAGCGAAGTAACTGAAGAAGCGCGTCCCCGGCCGTTTCTGAGCATAGGCATCGGCGTAGTCCGCGATGGCGTCAACCGCGATTCCGTGCCAGCCGAGGTGCTTTTCGAGATAGTAGGTGGTGCTGTCACGGATGGGATCTCCGGCGCCGACGTCGAGAAAGGATCCGCCGCGATGGTCAGCAAAGAAGGCACGGATGAGGGTCTCCTCATCGTCTTGCGAATACAGTGCTTCACCGTAGATCGCTTGCAAGGACCGGAGGTCGACATGGGTCGGGAGCGTCCGCCTTGGGCGAGTTTCGTACTTGCATGTAGGGCAGCTGATGGATGCAAGCATCAAGAACAAAGCGGCGAAAAGTGGCAGTGGGCCACGCGCACGGGCAGCATCTGCGCTTCGGGCTGGCGCGCAGTCACTTGGCACGGTGGTAGCCTTTGATCTCATGTTGTCCGGGGGTGACTCATGTTGTCCAAGGGCAAAAAAAAAGGAGCCTGGGTAGGCTCCTTGGCGGTTGAGCCCGGCAGCCGAGTTGGCGGGCTCGGCGGGCTGTCCGGCGGTGCTATTCCCAGCGCGTAGCCTTCGGGCCCGATGGTGCGGGCGCTGGTGCCGCTCGTGCAGGAGCCGGTGCGGGCGCTGGTGCCGCCGCTGGTGCAGCAGCCGGTGCCGCCGCTGGTGCAGCAGCCGGTGCCGCCGCTGGTGCAGCAGCCGGTGCCGCCGCTGGTGCAGCAGCCGGCACGGGCGCTGGTGCAGGAGCCGGCACGGGCGCTGGTGCCGCCGCTGGTGCAGCAGCCCGTGCGGGCGTTGGTGCAAGAGCCGGCGCCGGAATAGGCGTCGAGCCTGGCGCAGGCTGTGGAGCCGCTTTGGTCGCCAGCACG
Source organism: Myxococcales bacterium (assembly GCA_003159055.1). The sequence continues at coordinate 6,104 of PMLH01000306.1, read as the reverse complement.
GGCGCTGGTGTGGGCGCATCGAGAACCGGAAGTGGCGGAAGTGTGTGAACTTCGACCGCGGATTCCATGAATATCGGGACGAGTACCGCATGTCGTTTGTTGTCGAGGCCAATGGCCGCGGGCGACGTCACGCCAGAAATGACTTCGGTGAATTCTCCCCCCGGCATCCCGCGGTACACGGCCGATCCTTCCCAACTGGAAATGAGCAGCGAGCCGTCGTCGATCTTGACGATGCCGTCGAGGCTGCCTTTCGGCAGCTTGGTGACCGAGCCCATGTCGCCCTTGTAGTTGACGTGGATGAGCTCGTTCTTGCCGAGCGAAACCACCCAGATGCCAGTGTCGTCGGCCCAGATGCCGTTCGGCCAGTGCAGGGTCTTGTCCCGGATCAGCGGCTTAACCGATCGCTTCTTGATGTCGATAGCATAGACGGCATCTGTGCCCGTGCCCGAGAATTGTCCCTGGGTGATCTTGACCGCGCTGTCTGAGACGTAGAGGGTCTTCCCGTCAGGAGAAACCGTCAGAGCGTTGAGGTAGACCGCATCGCGGATCGCGATTTTGCCCTTGGACTTGCCGGTCTTGTGATCGAATTTGCGGACTGTATCGAGGTCGGCGACGTAGAGAATGCCGCCAGCGATGACCATGCCCTTGGGAGCGTTGAGCTCGCTGCCCTTCTTGGTGCCGTCGATCCACCTCAGGGCGATGATTTTTCCGTCGGGGCCGATCTTGGAGATGAAGCCGTTGCTGTCGATGGCGGTCGGGTCGCCGTTGATGTTGCTGACGAAATACACGTCTTGGTCCGCGTCCCACACCACGCACTCTGGGGTTTGCAGGCCCGCGTTCTTGATCACGACGGGGGCCGGTGTCGCCGGGGCGGCGGGTGCCGGTGCTGCAGCGACCGGTGCGGGCGCTGGGGCCGGGGCGGGAGCGACCGCAACGGGCCGCACGGGCTGGGCTGAAGCGACGGGCTTCGGGCCATGGGAACACCCGGCAGCGGTCAGCGCGCCCGTGGCAAGAAGAACTAGAGTGCAACGACTGGAACGGTCCATTCTTCACCTCACCTGGTTGCTGTTCACGCAGGCTCACGCTGCGCCCAGCTAGAGTAGCCCTGACGCCCGCGAATGGACAACCTTTTCCTGCTGCCGACCGTCGGGTCGCCGCGCAGCGCCAACCACATCGTTCCAGCCAAGCGTCCTAATTGCCACTGACGGCGTTGCAGGTGGCAGCTGCCCCGTTCTCACAGGCGATGGGCGTGCTGATGGCTCCTCCGGTGAAGTCCTTGCAGATGCAGAGCTTCTTGCAACACAGGGAACCTTTGACGAATGGGATACCGCAGGCGTAGCCGGACTTGCAGCTCGTGCTATTCGGGTTGCTCGGATTTCGAGTGAGTCCACTTGAGCAATCATCGTCGGTCGAGCATTCGGCCGTACAGAAGGCTGTTGTGTCGACTGTGCCTGCTGCTACGGTGGTGGCAACCGCGGGTTTGAGGCAGAGGCTGCTTGAGCATTCCGGCGCAGCAGAGTTGAAGGCCGCCATCGAGTCATTGGTCTTGACTCCCACATCACAGGATGCGCCAACCCCGTTTGCCGACGGTGAGCCGTCCGTCGCGGCCGGCGCGCATAGACCGGTACAGGGGACTAAACAATCATCCGGGCCAGAACAGGTGGCAGCGGCGTGACAGACCTGATTCGCATTGCAGTGACCTGACTGGCAATCGGCATCGGACGAACAGAGATCTCGGCAAACGCCGCAGCCACAAACCTGGGTCGCGCTCCAAGTGATTTGCGAGCAAGACGGTGGATAGGGAATGGTGAGTGTTGGATCCAGGCATCGCGGGGGATCGCTCATATTCATGCCTTGGGAGACCAAGGCACACTGCCACTTCTTCGCTCGGCACGTACAGGTGTACCCATTGCCCGGACCGCCGGTGTTTGCGCAGGGTGCGGACCAGCCTGCCATCAGCGGCGAGTCGCAGGTGGCGCCTTCGTCGTCGCACGGACCGTCGGGAAGGGCTTGGTCGAGGGGCGCCTGGCCAGCCCCTGCGGTGGCCAAGACCGCGTTGCAGTTGAGCGGACAGGTCGGCCATGCCCCAGCACCTCTCGCGGCCGGGTCGTAGGGGAAGCCCCGGTAGGACGTAATCGGGGTGTTGATGCATGCACTACTGCCGGCGTAGGGATGCTGCGAAGTCGAAACGGGAGTATCCGAGCCGCCGTCGATCGGGAGGCAAGCCGCCGCCTGCTGCTCTTCGGTATCGCAGCCCGTCCCCTTGCCGGTCGTGCAGTCGACTTTCGCGCCCAGGCTCGCGCAGGCGTAAAGCGCTGCAGCTTTGTCCGGGCAACGGGCATTGACTATGCCGAGGCGCTCGCAATCGGACAGGCAGCCGAGGTATTTCGCATCGCTGTTCCCCCAACCGCAGATCTTCGCTTCCGCGCCGCAGGTGTCGGCCTTGCAGGCGGCCACGGTGAACCCAACGCTCGATGCGGGAACATCTTGGGGCGCGTCGGGGGGACCACCGTAGGCGCCTCCGGAGGAAGACGTTGCGCCCCCGGTTTGCGTGACCACGCTTGCACCACCGCTGCCAACTGCACCACCGGTGCCGGCCGTCACTCCACCTGAGGGAGTTGCTTGGGCGGTGTCCCCGCTGTCGGCCGGGAGGCCGCCGACATCGTTGTCGGTCGTGGGACAGGCGGAGAGGGAAAGCAGTGCCACGAGAGCCAAGGCATATGGGTAGGGGCGCATGATGATTACCTCCACTCGCTAAGTGTGTGCGGTGCAGGGAAAGTTTCATCCTTTCGCCTCTCGACGAAAAAGTCGATGGACGAATCCGTCCCGCTTTACCCAAGACGTGCTCCGTGTTTAGGTGAACAGGTGGTTCTCGCGTTCAGTTCGATGCTGCTTGCCGCGGTCCTCGCAACCGGGTCGGTCGATGTGCGCAGTGCCACGAATTGCCCCTCGAGCGAGGACGTCGCCGCGCGTTTGCTTCCGCTGTTGCCTCCTGCATCGGTCGGCCCACCCGAAGGTCAGGATGTGGCATGGATCAGCGTGGTTGACGTCAACCAGGGTGGGGCAACGGCATTGAGTCTTCGCTTGGTGAAGGCCGACGCGTCGGTGACCGGCGCACGCCGCTTGGTCATGCAAGGCACCTGTCAGGACATGGCGGAAGCGGTCGCGACCGTCATCGCGGCATGGGAGACTCGACCCCTGCCGGGGGCTGCTCCCGTCGATGGCACGCAAGTCGAACCCAGGCAAGGCCCCCTCGTCGCGCGCGCCAAGACCGCCACTTCCAGCCCGTGGCAAGTCGAGGTCGGTGCGGGCGCAGGGGCTGTGCTGGTCGGTGGAATCGCAACGATGGGCGCCATCGACATCCGAGTCGGCCGGGCCGCTTCGCGCTGGCAGATGCGTCTCGGTGTGACTGACGAAACCAGCCGCCAACTCGACCTCCCCCCTGGCCATGTGGATTGGAAGCACACCGGAGCCACCGTCGGGCTGTGCTGGCGGCTACGCAATCCATCCTGGCTGCTCGCGCTGGACGCGGGGGCCACCGCAGGGTGGGCGACGCTGGCGGGGCGTGGTTATGTGCCCGAGAGGAATCAACACCCGTTCGAATATGGCGTCGCGACGGGGTTGCGGGTTGGCCGCACCCTGGGCCGCTTTGCCGTGTGGGCGGAGTGGCGTGGAAGTGCTTGGATCCAGGGGCAGCGCGCAACCCTGGATGGGGCGTCCCCTTCGTCCGGCGCCGATCTGCCGCAAGCCGACATGTCAGTTGGCCTTGGTGTTTCGGCGGTGCTCTTTCGTTGAAACCTTCCTCCGACCCTCGACACCTACACATGGCGATGCCGGTGTCGACGTCCATCCAAGCCACCGAGGTTCCCGTTAACTTCGCGCGTCCTGCTTCGTTCCAGGAGGCGTACCGGGACTATGCCCAAACGGCAGCGCGATGGGCACGCCAACTTGGCGGCGTCGACGTTGATGTCGAAGACGTCGTTCAGGAAGTCTTTCTCGTGGTCAGCAGGCGTCTCGCCAGCTTTCGCGGAGAGGCGCGCTTTTCCAGTTGGCTGTTCGAGATCACACGCAAGACCGTGGCCAACCACCGCCGGCGTCAACGTTGGCGGTTCTGGCGCGCGCAGGAAGCTCCTGAGCTGGCTCCTTCGCAGGCGCCCGACCCAGCCGCCGAGCTCGAGTGGCGGCAAACTGTTGCGCTCTTCTATCGCGCGCTCGATCAATTGACAGAAAAGTACCGCACAGTCCTGGTGCTGTATGAGATCGAGGGCCTGTCGACGCAAGCGATTTCCGACCTGTGCCAACTGAACCTGTCCACCGTAAAGGTGCAATTGGCCCGCGCGCGCACGAACTTTCTTACGCACTACCAACAACTACTGAAGAAGGGAAAGTCATGAGCGACTTTCTTCCTGATCCACTACGCTGGAAAGAACGGCTCGACCAGTCGAACCTGGCCGAACGCGAAGCGGGCCGGGCCATTCGTCTCATGCGCGAGCCCGAGCCGCTGCCTGGTTCGCAACTGGCACGGATCGCCGCGCACATTCGCGCCGCGCGGCCCCGGCGCCGGTACTTCTGGGTCACCGTGACGGCCGCACTTCTCCTCGGCGGGGCCACCGTCGCGTCCGCGGCGCATTTGAACGTCCTACCGACTTGGCTGACCCGGATGGTAAGGCCGAAGCCGACCGAGAACACCGTCGACAAGCGTGCCTCGCTCGGGCCGTCCAGGAGGGCTCCCGCGGCTATGGCTGGCGGTCCACGGCTGGCCGAGGTGAATCTCCCGCCTGTTGTCGTGAACCCAGAAGCACCGCCAGAACCGAAGCCTTTGCAGAAGGCGTTGGGCGGAAGGCCAAGCTCACCCCAAGCAAGTCAGAAGTCGTTTGTCCAGCCTGGCGCGATCGAGCGTCCCTCAATTCCATTGATGGAGCCAGCGCCCTTCGAGCCCCGTCCATTGAGCCAACGGCGGACTCTTCAAACCGCTTCACTTGACAGGCCAGCCCAGACCGGCCTTGCATCGAATTCCACTGAGGACGCGGCGAAATACTTGAACCAAGCCATTCGGGCACTTCGAATCGAGCACTCGCCGAGCGCGGCTCTTTCCCTTCTCGACCGTCACGCCACCGTGCTTGCCAAGAGCACGTTCACCCACGAGGCCTTGCTTCTGCGGGTGGAGGCGATGCTGGAGCTCAATCGCAAGAGCGAAGTCCTGCGCCTTCTCGACAGCGCCACGCTGCCCGACGTGGCCGCCTCGCGGGCCCTGCTCGTCACGCGTGGCGAGCTGCGTTCCGAGGCCAACCGCTGCGCCGACGGCATCGGTGACTTCAATCGCGTGTTGGCGGAGTCCAGACAGCCCGACTGGCAGGCACTGCTTGGGCGCGCTCGGTGTCGCAACCAGCTTGGCGATGTGGCCGGTGCGCGCGCCGACGCGGAACGCTACCGCCACGATTTCCCCTCTGATCCTCGGCTGCACGATCTCGAGAAACAAGTCGGCCTGTCGCCCTGATCATGGGTGGTGACCCATGGTGGCTGAAGAGACATCAAGGCGCCTGCAATCCTTCGGTTGCTCCGAGTAGCACTATTCTACCTGGGTGTGGCATGTACACCCCGGTTGGAAGGCGGCTACCATGGTGGCGCAAATCGAGGCGAGTTGCGTCCAGCGGAACGTCAGCACGCCAAATGATGCAGACGCCAGCTTTCTGGAGGCACACGAACATGAATCGACATCAGAATCACGTTCTCGCGATCGCATTGGTCTCCCTGGGACTGCTCGTTGCTGCGCCAGTTCGGGCGGCCTCGCTGACCGAGGTTACTCGCTCCACCTGGGCCGGCAGCGTCAATCTGCCCAGCTATCTGCAGATGTACGTCTACGTCCCGGACAAGGTGGCGACCAAGCCTCCCATTGTGGTTTCCGGTCACTCGTGCGGGTCGACAGCCAGTGGGCAAATGGGCAACATCAAGGAGGTCCAAGCAGCAGCGGACAAGAACGGCTTCATCCTCGTGCTCCCGGACAATCCCAACCAAAACTGCTGGGACGTGGGTTCGGCGCAAGCCCTCAAGCACGACGGCGGAAGCGACACCCAGGGCGTTGCCCAGATGGTCAAGTACGCGCT
>PMLH01000256.1 GCA_003159055.1 Myxococcales bacterium | reverse complement strand
CTGCAAATAGTCGATCACCACCAGACCGAGCTGCCGTTCCCCGTTCTTGGGCGGAAAGAAACGCGGATCGCTGCGGAAGCGTCGCGCTTTCGCGCGCAATTCCAGGATGTTTACGCCGGGTGAATCGTCAATCAGGATGGGCGCTTGCGAGATGCGGTTTCCGGCCGGGTAGATTTTATTCTTCCACTCGCTGTACTCGATCNNCTCGACATTTCGAGCGAGAAGATGAGGACGGGTATCTTGTGCTCGAGGGCCGCGTGGGTCGCAACGTTCATCGCCCACGAGGTCTTTCCGACGCCGGGTCGGGCCGCGACGACGATCAGATTTTCTGGCTGAAGCCCGGCGGTGATTTCGTCCAGCTTGGTGAAACCGGTTGGCACGCCGGTCACCGACTTGCTTTCCCGGGCACGAGCGTCGATGGTTTCAAGCACCTCGCTCATGATCTCGCCAATCGGACGGGCGTTTTCGCGCCGGTTCTTCTGCGCGACCNNGTCGAGGAACTGCTCGTAGTCGCCAAATTCGCCGTAGGCGCGCGACTGGATTTCGGCACACGCGGCTATCAGACGCCGCAAGGTGGCTTTTTCCTGCACCAGGCGCGCGTAGTGCGCGATGTTCTCCGCGGACGGGACGGTGTTGGCCAGCTCAATGAGGTAAGCCTGGCCGTTTTCGAGGCGCCCGAGCGAGCCGCGGTTTTTTAGCTCGTCGCCCAGCGAAATCACGTCGATAGGCTGGCGCCGTTTGTCGAGCGCCAACATCGATTCGAAGATCTCGCGGTGGGCGGGCAGCAGGAAATCGTCGGGCGTGATGGTGGTCGCCATCTCGTCGAAGGCCGACGGCTTGACCAGCACGCCGCCCAGTGCGGACCGCTCAGCCTCGAGGTTGTGAGGCGGCTGTCTGCCGGACGGAAGAGCAACGACGTGCGCTGGAAGTTCGGCCATTGGCAACGAGTGTAACGCCAGACGAACAGAGCGAAACCGACATATTCAGGCTTCGTTCTCGGATGCGGTTGCATCCACTTCAGTGACGAAAAATGAGCCGGCACGGCACATCGCCGTACGCGGCAAGCGGCGCGCAACAAAAGCCAATCGAAGACGCGCGACCCTTGCGATGAGAGCCTGGTGGCAGGTGCTCACCGCAAGGCGTGCGCCGTTCGGGATGCGACTAAGCTTCCTTCTTGACTACCCAGACCTTAATCTTGGCGGTGACGTCGTGTCCGAGCTTGACCGGAACTTCGGTCATGCCGAGAGCCTTGATGGGCTCTTCAAGCTGAATCTTCTTGGGATCCAGCTTGACTCCCTGCTCGGCCAGGGCTTCCGCGATGTCGCGGTTGTTGACGGAACCGTACAGCTTGTCTTCCTCGCCCACGGCGCGCGCTAGCGAAACCGACACCTGCGACAGGCGATCGGCCTCGGACTGGAGCTGCTTGCCGAGCTTGACGAGGCGAGCTGCGATGATCCGCTGCTCGTGCTGCATGCGCGCTTCGTCCTTTTCGGTGGCCGGCACGGCCAAGCCGTTCGGCAGGAGGTAGTTGCGACCATAGCCTGGACGCACAGACACGACCTCGCCGGCCTTGCCCAGGTTGTCCAGGTTCTCTCTCAAGATGACCCGCATGGTTTCTCCTTCTAGGCTACTTGCCCGTCACGGCAAACGGCATGAGGGCGATCATGCGCGCGCGGGCGACCGCGCGGCCGATGGCACGTTGATGCTTGGCGCAGTTACCGGTCAGGCGACGCGGGACCAACTTGCCGCGATCCGTGATGAAGTACTTGAGCAGGCCGGCATTCTTGTAGTCGATGGCCAGATTCTCGTCTGTGCAGAACTTGCAAGCCCTGCGTCGCGAGGCCTTCTTGCGGCCGCCTTCCTGTTCGAGATCTGCGTCTTTGTCTTCTGGACGTGCCATGACTTAGCTCCCCCTCCGGGCCGGTGGTTCGTCGACTTTTCCGAAAACTGCCTCTTCGAAATCGAAGGCGCCTTCTTCTTCCTCGTCGCCAAACGGACGCGCGCCCGCCTGGCCGGTGGCAATCGCCTCCTCGTCGGGGCCCGGCACTGAGGCGTTGGCGAACGTCTCGTCGGTCACGGTGGAGGTCTTGCTGGCCGGATCCACGTTCTCGGCAGCCTTGACCGAGTAGTAGCGAATCACGGTGTCGGTCAGGTGTAGGTTGCGCTCGACCTCTTCGACCAGGCCAGCGCCGCCCAGGTAGTTGAAAAATACGTAGACGCCCTTGAGCTGCTTCTTCACCTCGTAGGCGAGCTTGCGACGGCCCCAGTTTTCGATCTTCAGCAGCCGCCCGCCACCCGCCTCGATGATGTGGCGGATCTTGGTGTTGGCCTGCCCGATCGCATCGTTGGTCACGTCGGGCTTGAGGATGAAGATGGTCTCGTACTCGCGTGTTCTGCCGGGTATATCCCGGCACGATCCTGCTCGTTTCTCTGCCATGATTGTCTCCCTTTGGGCCTACGTCCCGCGAAAATTCGCGGGCAAGGAGTTGGTGGAAGCGCTGCTTAAGCCGCGCCTCCGGTTTGGGTCTTCTTACGTCGGTTGAACTTGTTCATTGCCGCCACCAGGCCGTCCTTCACGATGGCATGGCCGGCGTCGGCCGCCTCTTCTATCAGATCCGGAAGAATCTTCCGCTCTTCGGCGGAAAAATCGCCCAGCACGAAGTCGGCGCCTTCCCAGTTGGGCGGCGGGCGGCCGATGCCGAAGCGCAGACGGCAGAAAGCCTCGGTGCCAAGCTCGGCCACGATGGACTTGAGCCCGTTGTGGCCGCCGGTTCCTCCGCTTTCCACTAGCCTCATGCGTCCAAAGTCGAGGTCCATGTCGTCATGCACGACCAGAATCTGCCGTGGCGGGATCTTCCAGAACCCTGCCGCGCGGCTGATTGCGGATCCACTGACGTTCATGAACTCCATCGGCTTGCAGAAGATGGCTTTGCTCCCTCCCACGGCGGCTTCGGACAGCTCGGCGCCCATCCTGGCGCGTGGAGGCTGAGCACCCACGCGCCGCAGGATTTCGTCGATGACCATGAAGCCGGCGTTGTGCCGATTGCCGGCATACTGTCGGCCGGGATTTCCAAGGCCTGCGAAGAGCCACATCGCCTGATCCCGGCCGAGCAGAGGAATCTACTTGCCCTTCTTCTCCTCCTTCTTGGCGGCGGGGGCAGCAGCGCCCTTGGCGCCGGCGCCAGCCGCGGGGGCAGGGGCGCCTTTGGCGCCAGCAGGGGCGCCTTTGGCGCCAGCAGCGGCCGCGCCAGCGGCGGCAGGAGCCGCAGCGCCGGCAGCGGGAGCCGCACCCTCGGCAGGAGCCGCACCCTCGGCGGGCGTGACAGCGGCTTCGGTCTCCACCTTCTCGATATGCGGAGCAACCACGGAGGCGACCGCTTCCTTTGGATCGAGGGTGGTGCGCACGCCGGCCGGCAACTTCAGGTCGCTGGCGTGGAGGGCGTCACCGACATCGAGAGCCGTGACGTCGAGCTCGATTTTGGTCGGAATGGCGTCGGGCTTGGCCGCGATGGGCAAGGTGTGGTGAGTAAGGTGCAAGTTGCCACCGTTGGTGACGCCGACGGGCATGCCCGTAAGCACCAAGGGAACGTTGACTTTGACCTCTTCGTCCATGCTGACGCGGATAAAATCCACGTGCACTGGCTTGCGCGACATCGGGTCGATCTGCACATCGCGGATCATCGCCATCACGTCTTCCGGCTTTGCAGCGTTCTTCACCTGAAGCGTGAAGACGGTGTTGCGCTTGCGTTCCTTGTCGAGCGCATGCGTCAGCTCGACCGGATCAAGGACGAGCGACAGCGGATCCAGCTTGTGTCCATACAGCACGGCCGGCAGTTTCCCGGCGCTGCGCGAGCGACGGGCTGGGCCTTTGCCCGATTGGTTGCGAATCTCGACGGAAACTTTGGCGAAGTCCATGGTTGGGTCCTTTGCAGCTGCTGGATCTTTATCAGATGAAGAGGGAACTTAGCGAGTCCCCTTGGTGAATGCGTTTGACGGCCTCGCCAAGCAAGGGCGCGACGGAAAGTACGCGGACCTTGGGCGACGCCTTGACCTCGGGGCGAGGCGGAATGGAATCCGTGATGATCAGCTCCTTGATAGTGCTGGCGTGGATGCGTTCAAGGGCAGGGCCGGACAGCAGTCCGTGGCTGATGCAGGCGTAGACGCCGCGTGCGCCCTGTTCGGTAAGGCCCTTGGCGGCCGCGCATAGGGTGCCGGCGGTATCGACCATGTCGTCGATGACGATAGCGTCACGACCTTTGACATCGCCGATGATGTGCACCAGCTCGGCCACATTCGGGGCCGGACGGCGCTTGTCGATGATGGCGAGGCTGGCATCGAGCCGCTTCGAGAAGGCTCGCGCGCGTTCCACGCCGCCGGCATCGGGCGAAACGATGACGGTTCCGCTGCCGCCGAACTTGGTACGAAGGTACTCCATCATGACCGGCATCGCATAGATGTGGTCAACCGGGATGTTGAAGAAGCCCTGAATCTGGCCGGCGTGCAGATCGACGGCGAGCACGCGGTGCACGCCCGCGGCGGTGATCAGATCCGCGGCGAGGCGCGCCGAGATCGGCGTGCGCGGGCGGGTCTTGCGGTCCTGACGGGCGTACCCGAAGTACGGAATCACCGCGACGATGGGCTTGGCGGACGAGCGTTTGAGCGCGTCAGTCATCACCAGAAGCTCCATCAGGTTGTCGTT
>PMLH01000144.1 GCA_003159055.1 Myxococcales bacterium | reverse complement strand
GGAATCGATCTCGGAACCACCAACTCGGTGATCGCAACCGTTCGCGACGGTCAAGTGGTCGTGGTTCCGGCTGCCCACGGTGGCTACCTCCACCCGTCGGTGGTCTCGTTCTCGACGGATGGCCTCAAATATTTCTCGCGTGAGGCGGTCGCCCGGCGGATCGTCGATCCCAAGAACACGGTGTATTCGGGCAAGCGACTCATCGGTCTTTCCTTCCGGTCGAAGGAAGTGCAGAAGGCGATCGCTCGCCTGCCCTACGAGCTGCGCGAAGGGAACAACGAGCAAGCGGTATTCGTCGGCCCTGACCGGACCTACACGATTCCGGAGGTCTCGGGGCTGCTGCTAGGGTACCTGCGGCAGTGCGCCGAGCTATTCTTGGGCGACACGGTGACCGGTGCGGTGATCACAGTGCCGGCGAACTTCAACGATGCGCAACGGCGAGCCACCATCGACGCTGGCCGCATCGCCGGGCTCGACGTCTTGCGAGTGCTCAACGAACCCACGGCCGCTGCGCTGGCGTACGGGTTCGGGCAACACATGTCGCAGCGAATCGTCGTGTACGACTTCGGCGGCGGGACTTTCGATGTCACCGTCCTGCAAGTCGAGGGCGATGTGTTCGAGGTCCTCGCCACCGGAGGCGACACGTTCCTCGGCGGCGACGACATGGACAACGCCCTACTCAACATCCTGGCCGAGCTGTTCCACGCCGAGCACGGCATCGATCCGCGCAAAGACCAAGCTGCGCACGCACGCCTGCTGATCGCCGCCGAGCAGGTCAAGTGCCACCTGTCAGAGTTCCCCGAGGCACGCGGCGAGCTCAAGAACATCGCCGTGGGCGGCCAAGGCGAGGAGCTCGCCCTGCGTTTCCACATCGCCCGCAACGTCTTCGAAACCGCGATCCGTGGCCTGATTGGCCGCACCGTCCAGACCACGCAAGAGGTGCTGGCGTCAGTCGGACTTGCCCCGTCGCAGATCGACGAGGTGATCATGGTGGGCGGAACCACGCGGGTGCCGCTGGTCCGCGCCGAGGTGGAGCGCTTTTTCGGACGCCCGCCGCGCATCGACCTCAACCCCGACGAGGTTGTCGCCTGGGGCGCCGCGATTCAGGCTGAAAACCTCGCGCACGCGGGCGAGAACCTGTCCAATCGGGCCGTGCTGCTTGATGTGACGCCGCGCGCGCTCGGCATCGCGGTGACGGGCGGCTTCGCCGAGCGCATCCTGGACCGCAACGTCCCCCTGCCGGTCGAGCAAACCCGGATCTTCACGACCTCGGCAGACAACCAAAGCACGGTTCGCATCCAGGTCTGCCAAGGTGAATCACGCCGTTTCGACGAGAACGTTCCTCTGGGCGAGTTGGAGCTGAGCGGCATTCCCCCCGCCCGGCGCGGCGAAGTCGCCATTGAGGTCACCTTCCGTGTCGACACCAACGGCATCTTGCGCGTGCGCGCGCGTGACGCCGCGACCGGTGCCGCACGCGAGGCCGCTGTCAACGTCCGCGGTGGCATGAGCGATGTCGAGGTGGCAGAAGCAGTCGAACGTCAGAAATCCCAGGAGAGCCCAATCGAGGATTCATTGGTACCCGATTTGGAGGCGACCTAGTCGGCCATGCCCGCACAAACATTCGAGCAGCTTGCGGCCTTCGTCGGGCAGGTCTTCCCGAAGCTGGATCAGCTTTCCTATTACGACCTGCTCGGACTGTCCTCGGCGACCACGGAAGGGGAAATTCGCGTCGCCTTCTATCGAATTTCGACCGACCTCCACCCGGACCGCTACCACATGCTCCCCGACCGGGAACTGAAGGATCGGCTAGAGACCATCTATGCCCGCATCTGCGAAGGCTATCGCGTGCTCTCCAGCCCCGAAAGACGCGCGGCCTATGCCAAGGCGCTAAATGAAGGCAAGAAGCGCCTGACCAGCTCGGAGCGCGAATCGCGCGCCCCGCAGAGCCCGGAAGACACGATCAAGCACGAGGAGGCCAAAAAGTTCTTCCGCCTCGGTATGATGTCGCTTGCGCGCAAGGATTTCAAAGGCGCCGTGATGAACTTCAACTTCGCGCGCGCCTTCGAGCCCAACACGGCCGTGATCAATCAGAAGCTTAGCGAGGCGCAGGCCGGCCTGGGCAAAACCGGCGGTCCGGCGGCAAAATAGCCATGAGCGCGGGACCGCAAGGACCAGACGTCTTCGCGTCGACCGCGCAGTCGGTGTCAGGCGGGGCGTTTGCGCCGCCCCGGATCGGCGCCACCCTCGGACGCTATGAAATCTTGGGTACGCTTGGCCACGGCGCGATGGCCACCGTGTTTCGCGCGCGCGACACCCAGCTGGGCCGCGATGTCGCCATCAAGGTGATGGGCATGGCGCACGCCACGCGTGGGGGCGCCGGCGAACGGTTCCGCCGCGAGGCCCACGCGGTGGCCGCGCTCAAGCATCCGGGCATCGTCGAAATCTACGACTTCGCTGAGGCAACCGAGGAGACGCCCAGCTACATCGTGGCCGAGCTGATCTCCGGCCCCACCCTAAGGCAGTTGATCGAGGACCGCGGCGGGCGCCTGCTACCGGAAATCGCGGCGATCATCGCCCTGCCCTTGGCGGAAGCCCTCGCGGTTGCGCACGCGCGCGGCGTGGTCCACCGCGACGTCAAACCCGACAACGTGATGATCGAAACCACTGGCGACAACGCGCGGGTGGTNNGCGGCAGATCTCTGGTCGCTCGGCGCCATGCTTTACGAAATGGTCACCGGCATCGTTCCCTTTGCCGGCAAGGATCCGTTCACCATGATCGCCGCCATTTTGCGCGGTACCTTTCGCCGACCGTCCCAGGTGGTGGCGACGGTGGGCCCCGATTTCGAGTCGATTCTCCTCCGCTGCCTGAAGCCGACACCGACCGAGCGCTTCTGCGACGGCACCGCGCTGGCGGGCGAGTTGCGCGCGTTCACAGGGGCCGCCGGTATTGGCCCCGAGAGCAAGACGCTGCGCCGCTTTCTCGACGATCCCGAAGGTATGCTTGGCCAATTGCGGCCGCAGGTTGCCGATAGGGCCGTCGAACGAGCACGCCAGCTTGCGCGACGTGGGCAACTCGCGCGCGCCTTGGCCGAGATCGGTCACGCCACCGCCTACGTTCCCAACCACGCCGGCGCCGATCGGCTTCTGCGTCGCCTGTCGGCCAGTCGGATGGCCATCAAGATCTTCGTCGTGCTGGTCGGACTTGCTATCGCCGGTGGATTGGTTTGGCTGGCGCAGCCTTGGCTGCGCAAACCACCACCGATCGCGGCGCCGGCCCCCACCACTTCACCCGCTGGTCCGGTGGTGGTGACGACTGTCCGCGAACAACCAGCTGCGCGGGAGAAGCCCTTGACCCCGCCAGTTCCACCGCCGAAGGTCGCAACCACTGTCCCGCTACCCAGCAGGACGGTTCCACAGCCCAAGGTGCGCCCCACACGCAAGGGCGCCGCCGCCACGCCGGAGCCTCTGCCGCCAGTGGCGGTCCCGCCCCCGCCGCCAGCCCCGGTGGCCGAGACTCCGCCGCCATCGGTGCAGCCACCTCCAGTGCTACGCCCAGGAACCGTGGCACTGTTT
>PMLH01000629.1 GCA_003159055.1 Myxococcales bacterium | reverse complement strand
CCTGGCCGACGACATGGGCCTCGGAAAGACCGTTCAGGCCATGACCGTGTTTGGCAAGAACGTGCTGGTGGTTTGCCCGACCAGCGTGTTGCCCAACTGGCGTGCCGAGCTTGCGCGATTTCGGCCCGGGCTGCGGGTTAGCATCTATCACGGCGCGGCCCGAAAGCTCGACAACAGCGCCGACGTCACGCTGACGACGTATGCGATTTTGCGCCTCGACAGCGAGGACCTCTCGCGCCACCACTTCGACACTGCCGTGCTCGACGAGGCGCAAGCCATCAAAAATCCCGACAGCCAAGTGGCGCGTGCGGCGTACGCGCTGAACGCGGATTTTCGGCTGGTGGTGACCGGCACACCCGTGGAAAACCGCCTCGATGAGCTGTGGAGCCTGATGCACTTTGCGAATCGCGGGCTTCTCGGCGGTCGGCGCGAGTTCGACGCGGATTTGGCGCGCCCTATCGCCGACGGAATGCCGGGCGCCGCAGAATCTTTGCGCCAGCGCATTCGGCCCTTCGTTCTGCGGCGTCGCAAGGCCGAGGTCGCGCCCGAGCTTCCGCCACGCACCGAGGCCACCCTGTCCGTCACCCTCGACGAGCGCGAGCGTGGCCTTTACGACACCATCCGCGCGGCTACCCAAAGCGAGCTGGTGGCAAGGCTGGCCGGCGATGGCACCCAGAAGCTCGACGTGATGAAGGCCCTGGAAGCCCTGTTGCGGCTGCGCCAGGCGGCTTGCCATTCGGCACTTCTGCCCGGCCAGAAGGCGGCGACGTCGTCGAAGATCCAGGCCCTGGCCGATGCCCTGCTGAATGCGTCGGAGGACGGGCACAAGGCTTTGGTGTTCTCGCAGTGGACCTCGCTCCTCGACCTCATCGAGCCGGTCCTCCAACAGATCGATATTCCCTTCGTTCGCCTCGACGGATCCACGCGCGACCGGGCGGCCGTCGTCGACGCATTCCAGGGCGAAGCCGGACCGCCGGTCATGCTGATTTCGCTCAAGGCGGGCGGCACCGGCCTGAACCTCACCGCCGCGGATCACGTGTTCCTTTGCGATCCGTGGTGGAACCCGGCCGTCGAGGACCAGGCGGCCGACCGCGCCCACCGCATCGGCCAGGAGCGGCCGGTGATGATCTACCGTTTGGTCGCCGCGGACACGGTGGAAGAACGAATTTTGGAGCTGCAACAGCGAAAACGGGCCATCGGGGAGGCGGCATTGGGCGATGCGGCAGCCGCAGCCTCGCTGACACGTGAAGACTTGCTTGCTCTCTTGGCCTGATTGGCGCTAGTTAAGTGCTTGGACCGAAAGGCGAGCCGTGACATCATGGCTGCCGCTTGGGAGGAACCCTGATGCGAAAACTGACCGGACTCTGCTTCCTGACCGCAATCCTGCTTGCTAGCTCGGCTAACGCGCAGAGCATCTTCATTGACAAGGGCGACCCTAGCACCATGAGTGCCACGCTCGGCGGACAATACGGGAGCCTCTACGGAGGTGCGTTGAGCGTCGCGTACTCCTACCGTGGGGTTCTCGACATGGGCCTGGACGCGACCGGATCCCGCCTCACGAGCGGCGATCGCAAGAACCTCAACGCCTTCAATTTTGCGCCCTTCATGAATATTCATGCCTTTCGCCCCGATGACAACGAGATGCCGGTCGCCATCTCTATCTTTGTTGCGGTCGAGAAGGTGCTCTACAACAACAACAACGGTTACGCTGGTCCGGATGGGTGGGGCATCGTGCTCGGCCCGTCCGTCTACCGCCGCTTCGAGATCGGCACCAGCACGCTTCTGATTCCCGAAGTGCTGCTTGCCTACGACTTCATGTACACCCGCGCCTACTCCAATGCGCATGACCAGAACGCTGCATGGGTCGGTGACGTCAACCGAGACGTCAACACCCCGCCAGCCCAGTCGAAGCACAGCGGGAGGGCTCTCGTGCGCGCGAACCTGGGCTTCAAGTCGGGCGGGCACGTATGGACGGTCACGCCCTACGCTGGTTACCAGGGGGTGTTCGGCACGGTCTTCGGGCTGAACGCCGGCTTCGTTCTCTAGCGTGGGCAGGCTGTACCCAGGGGCTGGGGAGAAAAGGAAAGGGATCTGATGTCGCAGCGGAAGAAGATTGCTCTGGTCGGAGCGGGCAACATCGGCGGTGAGCTGGCGGCGCTGGCGGCCCGGCAGGAGCTGGGCGACGTGTGGCTTTTCGACATTCCGGAAAAGCTGGGTGTCGCGCAGGGCAAGGCGCTGGATCTGGAACAGAACGGCGCCGTGCTCGGCTACGACGCGAGCATCCGTGGTACTGCACACTGGGACGACCTCGCCGGCGCGGACGTGGTCATCGTGACCGCCGGCGTGCCGCGCAAGCCGGGCATGTCGCGCGACGATCTCCTCAGCATCAATCTGAAGATCATCCGCAGTGTGGCCGAGAATCTGCGCACGCGCTGCCCGAACGCCTTCGTGATCGTGGTGTCGAATCCGCTCGACGCCATGGTGTACGCGATGAAGGAAGTCACCGGCTTTCCGCCCGAGCACGTGGTTGGTATGGCCGGCATCCTCGATTCCGCCCGGCTGCAGCTTTTTCTCGCGCAAGCCGCTGGCGTAGCGGTGAAGGACGTGCGCGCCATGGTGCTGGGCGGGCACGGCGACACCATGGTGCCGGTGCCGAGCTACTGCACCATCAACGGCATTCCGGTTCGGCAGTTGGTGCCTGCCGACCAATTGGCCGCGATCATCGAGCGCACCCGCAACGGCGGCGCCGAGGTGGTCAAGCTGATGGGCACCAGCGCCTACTACGCCCCTGCCGCTTCGGCCATTCAGATGGCCAGGGCGTATCTTCACGACGACAAGCGCCTGGTTCCTTGTGCGGCGTACCTGCGCGGCGAATATGGCTACCAGGACCTGTACATCGGCGTGCCGGTGATTCTGGGTGGCAAGGGCGTCGAGAAGGTGGTCGAAATCACCCTCGACGCGTCCGAAAAGCAGATGCTCGACAACTCCGCCAAGGCCGTGCGCGAGCTGATCGAAGCATCGAAGCGCCTGTAAGCACGCGCCCTTGCCGGCGGTTGCCGCGCCGCGGTCTCCGATCTGCCGGCATCCTGGAGATCTGACGCTATAATCCGCACGCTTGGACTTGCGATCATTCACCCTTGTGGAGCTTCGCGAACGCGTCGCGCGTGCGGGAGAGCCTCCATTTCGGGCCGAGCAGCTCTTCCGTTGGCTGCACGGACCGGGGGCGGGAGGCATGGGCGGGGTTCGCATTCCGCTGGCGCCGTCGACGGTCCCGCGTGCCTTGCGGGATGCGTTCTTGGCCGATGCGCCGCTGGTGCCGCTGGCGCCGGATGGCATGGTTGAATCTGCCGACGGCACGCGCAAGTTTCGCTTCCGCACCCACGACGGCCGCGCTATCGAGAGCGTTCTGATTCCCGACGACAAGCAGGAGCGCAGCAAACTGACCCTTTGCGTTTCCAGCCAGGTCGGGTGTGCGTGGGGGTGCGCGTTTTGCGCGACGGCGACCTTGGGCTTTGGCCGCAACCTGAGCGCGGGCGAAATAGTCGAGCAGCTCTACTGGGCGATGGAGAGTGCTGGTCAAAAGCCGACAAATATAGTCTTCATGGGCATGGGCGAGCCGATGCACAACCTGGAACAGGTCACGCGCGCACTGTCCATCATTGAGCACCCTTGGGGCGCCGGGCTTTCGCCGCGGCGGCTGACGGTGTCAACCTCCGGTGTGGTGACCGGCATCGACACCCTGGCCAAGGTGCACCCGGCCCCCAACCTTGCCATTTCCCTCAACGCCACCACCGACGAGGTCCGCGACGAGATCATGCCGGTAAATCGGCGCTGGAATATCGAAGCGCTGCTGGCCGCCGCGCGCCGATTTCCGCTCGCGCATCATCGGAGAATCACCTTTGAATACGTGCTGTTCGCCGGGGTCAATGATTCCGACATGGACGCTGCCCGCCTGCCGCGGCTGATAGCGAACATTCCGAGCAAAGTGAACCTGATTCCCTGGAATCCCGTGCCGGGGCTGCCGTACCAGCGTCCCAGCGAGGCGCGCGTGCTAGCCTTCCAGAACATGGTGCGGAGGGACGACCTCCCGGTGTATATCCGGACTCCCCGCGGGGATGACGCCGCGGCTGCCTGCGGGCAACTTGCCGCGCGATCGGGCGGCACGCCGGCCCAACTTTTCGATCTTAGATTCACGAGACAGGTTTCATGAGCCAAGCGGCCGTCCACATAGACCACCTGACCAAGGCAAGCCCGGTTTCGCGCGGCCAGGTGGGCGATCTGGCTTCGCTCGTGGAAAGCGAAATGCAGTTGGTGGAAACCTGGCTTGCCAAGCAGATGGACAGTCCGGTCGGGCGGATTCCGGAAGTGGGCGGACACTTGCTTGGAGCGGGCGGCAAACGCTTGCGGCCGCTGCTCTCGGTGCTGGTTGCGCGCGCCAGCCAAACCGACTTGGATCAGGCAGTGGCGGCCGGCTGTGCCGCGGAATTGATCCACACCGCGACCTTGTTTCACGACGACGTGGTCGACAACGGCAGCGTTCGCCGCGGGCGGCCCGCCGCTCGGATGATCTACGGCAACGGCGTCGCGGTGTTGGTCGGCGACTTTTGTCTGGCCCGCGGCCTCGACCTGGTGGCGTCGACTGGCTCGATTGCGATGGTCCGCTCGCTCGCAGCGACCGTGACGGAAATGGCGGAGGGTGAAGTCGCGCAACTGGAGGGCGCCGGCAATCCCGACTTGACCATCCCTGCGTACCTGCGCGTCGTCGACCGCAAGACCGCCTCCCTGGTGGCATGGTGCGCGCGCGTGGGCGGCGTGCTTCCGCCGTCGCTCGACCCGGCGCTGGGCCGTTTCGGGCGCGCGCTCGGCCGCGCATTTCAGATCATCGACGACGTGCTCGATTGCACCAGCGACGAACGGGTCAGCGGCAAGTCGGCGGGCCGCGACCTGCAAGAAGGAAAGCTGACCTTGCCGGTCCTGCTTGCGTGCGACACCGATCTCGATCTGCGTTTGCGCATCCGGAATGCCTTGGGCGACCTGGGGATTCCTGCGGACAAGGCGCGCGAGATCTTGACCGCGGTGAGGGCCGCCGGCGGCGTCGAACGGGCCCGCAAGCGCGCGCTGGCGTTCGCCGACGAGGCTATCGCCGAGCTGCCGGTGCTGCCAAGCTCACCCTACCGCGATGGGCTCGCCGAGCTGTGCCGGCTTTCGGTCGATCGGGTGGCATGATGTCCGCCGCGGTTCCGGAAACCGACGTACGGCAAATGTTTGATCGCATCGCCAGGCACTACGACCGAGCGAATCGTGTGATGTCGGCCGGCGTTGACCGATGGTGGCGGCGCAAGGCGATTCGGCTCTTGCTTGACGGGCTTGGCGATGCGCCGTGCGTGCTCGACTTGGGCGCAGGCACGCTCGATGGGGGTATCGAGATTCTGCGCAGACGGCCAAGCGCGCGGGTGTTCGGCGCTGACTTCGCACGCAACATGCTCGTGCAGGGAAAGACCAAGCCGGGCGCGAGCGGTATCGCGGTCCAGCTGGCCGACGGTCACGCCTTGCCGTATCAACATTCAGTTTTCGACGCCGCCTGGTCTTCCTTCTGCGTGCGCAACCTGCGCGACCTTCGCCGCGCGATGACCGAGCTTCGCCGCGTGGTACGGCCCGGCGGTCGCCTCGTGGTGCTCGAATTCTTTCGGCCGCGCAAAGAGCGGGCGTTCTTCGACGGATTTTACAACGCTCGCGTGCTGCCGTTGCTCGGGCGCATGGTCACGGGCGATGCCGCCGCCTACCGGTACTTGCCGGATTCGATCGCGCGTTTTCTCAGCCGAGCGGAATTCGAAGGCCTTCTGCGCGAGGTCGGCTTTTCGCAGGTTCGTGGCCGCGACCTGTTCCCGGCTGGCGTGGCGTCGCTGGTGGTGGCCGAATGAAGATCCTGGTGGCCATCAGCGGGGCGTCGGGGTCGCTGTATGCAAAGCGATTCTTGGATGCCATGGCCGAGGCGCAGAAGACGGATGCGAGCCTGCAGGTCGCGATCTGCTATTCCACCAACGGCAAGCGCGTGTGGCAGCACGAGCTGGGCGCGGAAAGCCCAGGCGGCTTCCGTGAGTACGAAAACGACGATTTCACCTGTGCCTTCGCCTCGGGATCCGCGCTTTGGGATGCACTGGTCGTGGTGCCGTGCTCGGTCGGGCGGGTCGGCCGTATCGCGGGCGGCATGGGTGACGACCTCATCGGCAGAGCGGCGGACGTGGCGCTGAAGGAA
>PMLH01000623.1 GCA_003159055.1 Myxococcales bacterium | reverse complement strand
GTAGCGTTCGAGCTTCTCGCGAATCGCCATCGCAGCCCCGATCTTGCCCTTGGCGAACTCAGTCACCCGGGCCTCAACGGCAGGATCGACGGCCGGCGGCGTGAATGCACGCTTGGCCTTGCCGACTGCTGCACGCAGTTTCTCCTGCAAGTCAATGAGCGGCTGCGCCGCCTTGTGGGCAAACATCAAAGCGTCGACAATCACGTCTTCCGCCACCTGCTGCGCCCCACCCTCGACCATTACAATCGCGTCGCGGCTGGCGGCGACGATCAAGTCGAGCTCGGAGGTTTCCCGCTGGACTGCGGTCGGGTTGACGATGAATTCGCCACCGATGCGGCCGACGCGAACGCCGGCGAATGGCCCCGCCCACGGAATATCCGACAAATGCAGCGCCGCCGAAGCGCCGGTCATGGCCAGCACGTCGGTGAGGTTTTCGCGATCGGTGGAAAGCACCATGCCGATCACCTGGGTGTCGAAGCGCCACCCTTTGGGGAACAACGGCCGGCACGGGCGATCGATGAGGCGCGAGGTAAGGACCTCGACCTCGGTCAAGCGACCTTCGCGCTTGAAATAGCCGCCAGGGATCTTGCCTGCGGCCGAGGTCTTTTCCAGATAGTCGACTGTCAACGGCATGAAGTCGATGCCAGGCCTGACGCCAGCGGAAGCCACGGCCGTGACCAGCACCATGGAATCGCCGTAGCGAACCACCACCGCGCCGTCGGCCTGTTTGGCCATTCGGCCGATTTCGATACTTAGTTCTTTGCCACCTAGGGGGACACCTTCACGAACGAACATATGCGAGACTCCTCTCTTTTCACTGGCCCCCGTGGCTTCGTCCCTTGTCTCGCAGGTTCTAGCGTGGCCATGCCTACTTCCAGGCACAGCAAAAATCTGCGGGAAAAAGGATGAACGCAGGCACTGGGGCCTCCGTCAATTGACTAGGGGCGACCCGGAGGTCACCCCGTCCTTCTTTGAATGTCCTGCTTGGGAACGTACTACTTGCGGATGCCAAGCGTCTGGATCAGGTCCCGATAGCGCTTGACGTCCTTCTTCTTCAAGTAGTCGAGCAATCGGCGCCTCTGGCTGACGAGCATCAGCAGACCGCGGCGCGAGTGGTGATCCTTCACGTGCACCCGGAAGTGCTCCGTGAGATAGGAGATGCGCTCCGACAAGAGGGCGATTTGAACTTCCGGCGAGCCGGTATCGGCTTCGCCTCGGGCGAACTTCTTGACGACTTCTGCTTTCTTGACTGCGGCTAGACCCATTCGGTCACACTCATTTCTCTCGAATTCTTCGACGTTTTTGAATCCTTAATGTCCTACATCACGCGGCCGGAGTCAACCTAAGTCAACCTATGGCGTGCGGGCTCGTGATTTTCGGCGAGCGAGACTATTAACAAAGTTTCGGCGGGTCTCAAAATGCATTCGAGCATCCGGTCGAGCGTCTCCGGATCTGCCGCGGTACACCAGGCATTGCCACAACGAGCAAGATCGAGCGTCGCACGGCCGACCTCGGTTCCCCACTTTCGCCACGGGCTGCTACGCGTGCGAGACAACCAACAGCGTCTCGCTTCGCCTCAGGATGCATTCGAGCACGAGGTCCAGGGTTTCGGGATCCAGGGCGGCAAAGCTCTCGTCGAGCACGCGCACGTCCGCCTGTTGCGCCAGTGCCCGTGCGACGCAGACCCGGGCGCGTTCGCCTTGGGAAAGCTGCCAACCGCTGTCGCCCACCATCTGCTGAATTCCGGCGGGCATTCGTGCCAGCAAGCTTTCGAGGCCAAGCTCTTTGCAGATCTGCTCGAACTCGGCGATGTCGGCGTCGCTGGGTGGCCACCGCCGCGCCATCGCGATGTTGAAGAGGAGCGGCGCAGAGAGAATGTGGTTGTCGTGGCTCTGCGGAACGCCAGCGACGCGCTGGCGCCAGCGTTCAGGACGCAAGCTGTGGTGGTCAAAACCGCCCAGCAAGAGCAAACCGCTCGACGGCTGGCGCAGACCGCACAGGAGCGCGCCGAGGGTCGACTTGCCCGAACCGGAGCGACCCTCCACCAGCACGCGGTCGCCTCGGTAAACTTCGAAGTCGGCCCCGCGCAGCACCGGCTCCAAGCGGCCCGGATAGCGGTAGCTCACGTCACGACCGACGAGCAAGGCGCGACGTCCTTGCGTGGCCTCGTCGACCTCGTTGGGAAGAACCGCCACTTGTTCCGAGGGTTCCACAACATTGGCCGCGGCCGCGATGGGTTTGGTGCTCCGCCAGGCCACGAGAGCGGTCGCCAAGCCGGGCCCGGTTTCCAAAGCGATGCGTCGGAAAGCCAGATAGAGCAGCAGCACGCCGCCCAAGCTGACCGCGACCTGAGCGGAAGCGGCCCGCCCAGCCGCAAAATCGGGTACCAGGGCCGCGACACCGAGGATCAGCCAGCCGCGTGGGACCAGCACGGCAAGCCTCGCCATCTCGTGATCCATGGCGGCCTCTTTGCGCGCGTATTCGGAAAGCGCACGCTCCTCGCCGAGGTGACGCTTGTGCGGCGGAAGCTGCGCAACCATGGTTCGGTAGCCGACCATGGTTTCGACCAAGTCGTCGGTCAGCATCAGTCGCGCATCGGCCCAGTCGAGCACCCGGCGGTGAAGGCGCCTGACAAGATAGGCGGCCAGCAGCAAACAGCCGACCAGTAGCACCGTATGACTGACGGGGGCTACGCCCGCCCAAAGGACCAGCAAACCGCACACACACTGGGCGACGTCGGCAATCAGAGTCGGCCCACCGGTGCGCGCGAGCGCATCCAGGGCATCCGCATCGAGCACGACACCAAGCAATGCCCCGATGCCCTTCGCTCGAACCTGGTCGGTGGAAAGGTGCAGAATCCCGCCCAACAGTCGTTCGCGGGTGATGCCGCCCACGTGCACAGCCAGGCGCCCTGCCCCCCAGGTCGCGGCCCCGCGACAAACCACGAAACAGAGAAGCATGATGGCCCAAGCCCAAAGCCAGCCTTGCGAAAGGTGCCCTTCCATCGCCGCAGAACCGATCAGCCACCACGAAACAAGGTACAGGGCAAAGGTCGAAAGGAAGAAGAGCAGCGTTCCGACCAACAGCGACCTGCCGCCTGCCTCGATGAAACGCGCGACGAATCCGCTGTCCGCGGCAGCGAAGGCAAAGCCAGAGCAAAGCTCGCCCTCGCGATTTCCCCTGCGCAGCACCCGCTCGGCGATGCCGGCCGATTCCCCGTCCAGCCCCGCCTTCTCACAGAAGCTGCGCAACCCGCGATTCGCCTCGCCCGCGCCGGCCAACAAGCCATCGATCTCGGCGATGGAAACGCGCACGGGGTGTCGGCTGGGCGGAAGGACCTCGACCTGCCGGCCACGGGCGCACAGCCGAAGCAACACCAAAAAATGTCGCTTCGGCTGTGCCGGCAACACCACCAACACCGGGCCACCTTCCACCAACATTGACGCCGCGGTCAGTTCCGTGCGCTCTTTTGCTTCGGCAATTAGCCCGAGTCGCGCGCCTGCATCCTCGAGCCAGCGACCAAGGTCGAGCAAGGAAGCATCGTCGACCGCCGCCGACACCGACGACAGTCGACGCGCCCGCTGCCGTGGCAGCACACGTTCGGCAATCGATTCGAGCGCGAGGCCAAGCTGATCGGCACGCCAAGTGTAGGCCGGCGCCACCGCACCTTCGGATTCCAAGAGGACAGTCATCGCCGCGCCTCCCGCTCCGCCCAGTCGGCGCCGACATAGCCAGATTCCACGCGAAAACGGCGCCACTCGGAACCCGTCAAGCGCGCGAGCGCGCGCTTTTCCGCTGCCAGCAGCTGTGCGTAGCGAGAGTCAGACTTCCCCGCGAGTGCCTCGGGCACCCCGTCTTCGATGATGCGCCCCCCTTCGATCACCAGGACGCGCTGAAATGAGAGAGTCTCTGCGATGTCGTGCGTGATGCACAGAAACGTCGCACTCTGCCACCGACGCTGGGCCGCAAGCAGGAAGGCGCTCCGTCGTGCGCGCTCGAGGCCACAGAATGCCTCATCCAGAATCACAAGGCTCGGCGTGCCCCGGCAAATGCCACGCGCGAGCCGCACGCGCTGGCCTTCGCCGCCGGAAAGCAGCGCGCCGTTGGCGCCGACGGAGGTCTGCAATCCCATCGGCAAGCGTGCCAGAACCTCGTCGAGCTCGGCGGCCTCGACCGCATCGCCCAGCGACTTGCGTTCGCCGCCCATGCCGTAGCGAAGATTTTCGAGCAGGGACCTGTTCCAAAGTTGAACCATCGGATCGACCCAGGTGGTCCGACGCCGCAGCCGGGCCAATTCGCGTCCCATCAGGGGCTTACCATCGACCAGGACCCGGCCCGTGTTCGGTCGATACCAGCCGAGCAGCAGTCCGACCAAGCTCGACTTGCCGGCGCCAGACACACCAACGATGGCGACATGCTCACCCGCGCCGATGGAAAGATTGGGTACGTTCAGTACCTGATTGCCAGCCTGTTGGACCGTCACCTCGTCGAGGGTCAGCGTTGGTGCAGACAGCGATGGCGAGGCATCGGCTTCGTCGCCAGCCTCGGCGTCCTCGTCGGACGCACTCTCCTCGGCACCAAGTGGTTCGAGCAGCCGAAGCGTGACGTTCCTATGCTGCGGGTACTGCTGAACCAGGAATGCCAGTTCCATGCCCAGCGCTGGAATCATGAGGATCCAGTACACGAAGAGAATCGCCCAGCCAGATCCCTCAGCGCTCGACAAGTAGTGGAACACCACCGCCGCGGCCAAACCGAAACCGACGACTCCCATCATGGTCTCGATCACGATGCCCGTGCGTGCGACGTCGCGCGCGGCGCGCGCCCATTCTCGTAGCCGCGTGCCATGCTCGGCGGTGACCGCGCCCTCGGCAGTGTGCGCTCGAATCGCCGACAGCCCCAGCAAAGCGTCGAGATAGAAGCGCGCCAGCCCGCCCGCGTGGCCGCGCATGCGCAGATCCTTTTCCAGCAGAATCGGCTGACAGGAAATTGGCAGCGCCACCATCAAGAATGCCAAGAGGAGGACCACCGGCGCCGACGAGGGAAAGAGCCAGATCACCCCCGCCACGGTCGCCGTCAGCTCACAAGTGCATCGTATGACCTGTCCGCCATGCCCGGGCAGGAGGCGCAACCAGTGTAAAAGGTGCGAGCTTTCCGCCATGTTCGAGAGCGGTCGACTCTGAAAATAGCGGTCGCCCAGTCGCGGCAGCTTTTGCAGGAAGGCTTGTCGCAACCGAATTTCCAGGCGCCGGCCTTGCGCCCACAGCCCGCGCGCCACCGGCCACTCGATCAAGGAAAGCGCAAGCAAGAGCCCAAGCAAGGCCAGCGCGGCCAAGACCCGCTGTTCAAACAGCTCAAGCCGATTGCCGATGTCGAAAGCGCCGCGGAAAAGCAGGGCTTCAATCACGCTTCCGAGCCCGGCCACACAGAGACCGGCAACCAGCGGCAGAAGGCGCACAATCCCGTCCGCGCGCAACATCTCAATCAACCGCCGCCCGGCCCGCTCCTCCGTTGTCCGCACCACAGCGCCAAGGTCTGGCGGCAAGTCAGGCCGAACCTCCTGCCGGCCATTGACTTTCAGGACCACACCCCCGCGAACCAAGAGCCGCGGGACGCCCTCCGTCGTCGTGGGGCTGGGCCGCACCGTCCAAAGCTGCTCGGGAATCAGACCGCATGGATCGCTTTCCGATGCGGAAGCGAAAAGCAAATTGAGGACTTGCGGCGTCTGCGCCGTCTGCGCAGCGCCCTCGTCAACGAGCCGCATCGTCGCCCGCAGGGCCGCATCCACTCCCGCCACTCTCTGCCAACCAACTTCCAACGCAGCCGAAAGCATGCGGCCCGCCGCTGCCCGACCGACCACTTGCTGCAGACGCTGGCGAAGGGGATCGATGAAGGCCGGCGAAACCAGCCAGTCGGAAACATCGTCCGCCGTGACCTCGCTTTCGTGCACGTACAGGGTTTGTTCCAGCGTTGCGCGCTTCATCCATCGCCGACCTCGCCCTGGATCCATTACCTGCACCCACGGCCCAAGCGTGCGCCAGACCACCACGAAGTGGGTCAGCCCCGACGGAAGACGGGTCACCACCAAAGCCGGCAGGCACTGCGCGGCCGACGCCAGCACGTGCTCAACCGGGATCATCTCCTGGTCTGCCTCAAGCCCAAGCGCATTGGTCAGGTCTTCCAGGGTGTCGATCGAGGTCCCGTCGACGCTGGTGTGACAGGCTTCGCGCAGGCGCCCGTAGCTGGCCTTGATGCCGAACCCGGAAAGCAGCGACTTGAGCGTCGCCGGGCCACAGTCCATGCCCGAGGTCTGGATAGCCTCCGGCGCGAAGAACCGGCGCCGCGACGGCTTGCTCGACTCGGCACGGGTCATGGTTTTTCCACCGTCGCGGCCCCTGACTTCATCAGGTAGCGACCGGCAGCATCGAGCACCAGCGAAATGGGTGCCACGCGTTCGACCTCGACTTCGGCGCTGCCTTGCAACCCATGCTCGATCGGGACGCGCGACTTTTGCTTGGCCTCCAGCTCCAGCTCGACGCGAATCAAGCCTTCCCGAGGCTCGCTACCGACGCGCTCGACGTGGGCTCGTAGCACGCCGAACTTCGTCCACGGAAAGCCGAAAAGACGGATGCGCGCGGGCTGATCCGGTTTCACCCGACCAGCCGCCGTCGCGACGTCGAAGAACGCCACCGCGCGCACCCCCCCTGACGGCACCACCGTGCAAAGGCGAGTTCCCGCGGTAATGACGGCACCAGGCTGCAGGTTGACCATGTTGCCGATCCGGCCCGACACCGGTGCGCGCACCGTAAAAAGATCGATCTTCTGATCCAGGATCGGGATACGAGAAGCGGCCTCTGTGCGCACGCTTTCGAGGCGCGCAATTTCTGCCTGCAGACGCGCGATCTTCGCACGGCGATCGCTGCGACGAACGACGCCCTCGGTGCCCAAGCGACCGACCTGGGCGCGCGCAGCGTCCGACTCCGCGGTCTGCCTCTCGAAGTCGGCCTGGGTGCGTTGCCGCTCAACCTCGGCGACAACGTGCTGCCGGTGCAGGGACTCGACCTGCGCTCGCTCGGAAGCCTTGAGGTGGACCACGGCATCCGAGGCGCGCTGGCGGGCGCGCGCCTCGCTGACTTCCGCGACCAAGGCACGATCCTCACCGTGCAGGGCATCCTCGTCCGACACCAACTCGCGTTCCAGGGCGGCAATCTGCGGCGCGACCGCCAGGACCTGGGTGACCTCTGCCTGCCGTTCGAGCCGCAAGGCTTCGCTATCGATTTCGATCAGCAGCTCGCCGGCGGAAACCTGGCGCCCGAGAACCAGATTGCTGCGCAGCAAGCGACCGGATACCGGGGCGTCGATGTCGTGGGGGGCGGCCTCAACCTCAAGCCGCGCTTGGCGGCTGGTCTCGTACAGCGATACCCGAGCCAAAAAAAACCACAACGCCCATACCAGCAGCAGAACCGGTCCCACGATCGCCGCGAGGAAAGGTCGGGAGGAAGCGTCTTGCGCGTGAGCGAAACGAGAGAACATGACACCCCTTGCCGTTATCATAGTCGAGAAAGCCCGCGGCAGGAATCGCTCTCGACGGAGGGGCGAAAGAAGGTAAAACCCCGGGCCATGTCGAACAAGCTGTTCCACGTCGGCGCGTCGGTCCTGGCGCTGTCCGGTTGTGTATTCGCGTGCCGAGGCAAAGGCCCCGGTGGGGCGGACGACAAGGCATCGCACGCAGCCGCCACCGATGCGACACCCGCAAAGTCGCTTGCAGGGCCTGAGCTCGACGAGGCTGGGCCGAAAATGGATCTGCTGGCGTCGCGTGCGCTCTGGCACGTCTATCAGCGAGGTCTGGTGATCCCGTTTGCCGGCGAAGGCTTCCGCAAGTATAGCCAGGAATACAGCAGCCCCTGGAAGGCGACCACCCGCGTCGATGACAGGCCCGGCCGCGTTCTCGGCTCCACGGCGGCCACGTTGCACTTTCCCTGGGCGCTCGACCCCGGCGAGGCCACCGTGGTGGTCCGCGTTCAAGGCACGTCTTGCGGCAAGAAGCTTTCGCTTCGGCTCAATGGCAAGCCGCTCAAGAACACTGAGTTGGGCGCCGGCTGGCAGGAAGTGTCGGCCAGCGTTTCCGCGGGCCTGCTCGTCAAAGGCGAAAACACGCTGGCCATCGCCGTCGGCAAGAAGGGCGGCGTCTTTCATTCGATCGAGATTGCCCCGGGCAAGGCGACCACGACTGGGACGTGGCCGGCCACCTCGCCGGTAGCCAGCGTGATCGTCGATGGAAAAGCACGAGAAGCGCTGACCGGCTTTGCCCGGATGATGATGCCGCTCGAAGTTCCTCAGCAGGGGTGGTTGGTGCTCGGCACCGCCGCAACCGCTGGCGCCACGCGCTTTCAAATCTCGGTCGCCGAAGAGGGCCAGCCGGCAAAGATGCTGCTCGACGAGAAACTGGAAGCCGGAAGCGCACGCGAGCGACGACTTTCGTTGGCCGAATTCGCCGGCAAGTTGGTTGCGCTCGAATTCGTGGTTGCCGAAGGCCGGCCGACCGACGCCGCTTGGCTCGGCCCGAGGATCTTGCTGCCGAAAGCGAAGGTCGCCCCGCACCCACAGCCCGCGCGCAACCTGGTGGTCCTGGTCGCCGATGCCCTGCGCGCCGACCGTCTACCCATGTACGCGGAAACCCGCGTGCAGACCCCGAACATCGCCAAAGCCGCGCAAAGCATCGGCGTGACTTTCAGCTCCACCCACGCGGCTTCCCCATCGTCGCCGCCCTCGCATGCGAGCATCCAAAGTGGCTGCATGCCACGCCTCCACGGCATTCTCGGCGACAAGAGCAAGGTCAACCCAGGTACGCCGATGGTCAGCGCGATCCTGGCCAAGGCGGGCATCGCCACGGACTTCGTCGGTGACGCCTCGTTTGCCATGCGGCGGCTGTTGCCGGCGTCGAATTGGACAGAATTCCACCAGCCCAATGCCGAAGGCAAGGGCGGCGATTGCTCGGGCGTGGTGAAGGAAATCTTGGCCTTCGCCGACAAGCACAAAGACCAACGCTTCTTCATCTCGTCGGTGGCGTTCGAAGCGCACACGCCGTACATCTATCACCAGGGCACGACCGAGCATTACTACGACGGCCCGTTCGACGACGCCATCGGCAAGCACCCCGACGGCGTGACCTTAACCGCCATCGTTGGCGGCAAACTGAAGATGACGCCGCAACGGTGGGGCCAGCTCAAAGGGCTTTACGACGGCGAGGTTGAGCATCTCGATGAATGCTTCGGAACCTTGATGGAAGGGCTGCGCTCGCGCGGTCTCGGCGACAACACGCCGGTGGTGCTGCTGGCCGATCACGGCGAGGGATTTCTCGAGCACGGGAGCATGGGGCACGCGTACGGCCAGTACGCCGAGCTGACCCGCGTGCCACTGGTTTTCTTCACGCCCGGTATCGGCCACGGCCAGAAGATCCCGACCGTCGTCAGCCACGCGGATGTGGTACCGACGATTGTGGATCTGATGGGCGTTCCGCCCGACGAGCGCGTGCAGGGCGAAAGCCTCTTGCCCATGGTTCTGCGCGACGGGCCCTGGGTGCCGCGCGTGGTCCCGTCGGAATACGGCCGCAGCTATTCGCTGCGTTCGTTCGGGCTCCACTACATCGTCGACTACGGCGGCAACGAATACCTCTACGACCTGGTGGCGGATCTTGCGGAGAAGAACGAAATCAAGGACCAGCGGCCCCTCGCCCTCCGCTATTTCCGCGACCTAGCCGGCATCTACCTCGCCCACCGCGCGAAGTGGCACGCTGCGAGCTGGGGCACGCTCAACAATCACGGACCGGGTTTCGTCGCGGCGACGGGAAATTAGAAGCCCTCAGGGTCGTTCACAATTCAGCGCTGGGGTTTCGCGGGAAATTCCTCGACGGTCTCGCTCGCCCTGCTGGGCATGGGGCCCGAGATGCCGAGATGCCCGAGATGCGGTGCCATCGATAAAGCGGCCCGCGGGGTCAAGAA
>PMLH01000108.1 GCA_003159055.1 Myxococcales bacterium | reverse complement strand
CGCCGAAAGGAACTGCACCCAAATCGAAAAGGCATTTCGGCAAATCATCCAGTCGCTGGAAGGCGCGGTGCTCGAATCGAGTGGGGATCCCGAACGGCTGCGCGACGTTCGCATTCGCAATGCGGCCGGCTCCGCCCTCAACCCCGAGATGCTCACTTTGGTGACGGAGGCCATGGAGGAGCAACCAGTCACGCCGGGCGGAGAGCCGTGGCGGCTGGCGGATCTGATGGCCATCGATCCGCAGGTGAAATATGACACTGTCGCTTGTCGGGTGACCCGGTTGAAGCTGTTCCGCGTGCTGTCGGCTTTGCGCACGTATCTTTTCGAGCACAAGCTGGACGCCGACGAACCCATGCTGCGCGATCCAAACGCGCTGCTGCGGCGATTGGTACGCGACATGGTTATTGAGCCCGGCGAACTATTGGATCCCTGGGGTCACGGTCTGTCGTTCGCGCACGCCACGGGGCCGCGCGTGCCGTTTCTTTCCACCGTTCCAGGATTTCGCCTGCTGTCTGCGGGGCCCGACGGTCGCTTCGGAACGGGCGACGATGTGGTCGATCCGTTCCAGCGCGTGCTTGCCTCGAAAACGCCGTACGCAAAGGCAGTCGAAGAAGATCGACTGGTCGACGCCAAATGGGACATGCAGGTGGGCGATGAAACGGTGGAGGCGTGGAAAAAGACGCTGGAGGAACTGACCGGCACGACGTTTGGCGAAGGGGGACTAGGCACCGTCGGCACGGGCGGTGGTGGGAGCGGCTATGGGCATAGCGCAGGCGCACTCGGCGGCAGGAGATCAAGAGGCATCGATCCCGGCCCGGCGCGTTGGCTGCCTCCGGTGCGCACCGATCAGCGCGGACACGTACGACTGAGCATCCCACTAGGCGATGCCGAGACCACGTGGCAGATCGTTCTGGTCGCGATGCCGGACCGAGGCTCACTGGCCGCGACCAGCGTGGATGTGCCGATCTCGCTGCCAATGTCTCTGAAGGTGAACACTGGCGCCACGTGGATCGCAGGCGATGAAGTCGACGTGGCGCTGGACGTGCGCAACCGGACCGAGATGGCGCAGACGGTTTCATTGCAGGTGTTGGCCTCGGGCTCGGCGCAGCTGACCGATCCAAAGCGCAACAGTCAGACTCTTCGCGTGCCCGGCCAGTCCGTGGCAACGGCGACGGTGAGCGTGAGTGGTGCGTGGACGGGAACCGGTACCCTCGATGTGTCGCTCGCCGACGGAGCCGCCAAAATTGTGGATTGCGTTCACCACGAATGGACGATCAAGCCCGCGGGCGAGGTGATGGCGGTTTCCAATGCCGCCGTGGTCGAGCGGGACACGACCGTAGCCCTGCCCGCGGCGCCCACAGCCACGCCCGCGGTCGGTTCCGGACGCCTGGTTTTGGAACGAGGTTTGGCTCCCGTCTTGACCGCCGCCCTGGAATCACTCACGCCCGAACGCTTGCACGGTCAGCGATCTATCGCCGACGCGTTGGAGGTTTTCGGTCGTGTGCGCGCGTGGGCTATCGTGCGAGGGGGTGAAACCGATACCCTGGCTGTGCGCGCGAGAGAGCTTTCGAACCAGGTCGTGGCGCGAAGGGATCTGCTGCGAAGCAAGCAACCAGAGAGCGACTGGGAAGCGCCGCTGCTCCTACGCGGCCAGCGTTGGGAAATTCCGACCGAATCGCCGGAGCAGAGTCATAAGACGAGCAAGCACAAGAGTCAGCCGAGCCGTCGTGATAACGATTGCCCTCCCGCGAAGGCCGATTCGCTCGTGGCGAGATTCAATTGGCTCGACATCGCCCCACGTTCGGAGCAAGGGACAGAGCGGGCGTGCTGGACGGCTTTGCTGGCGTCGACGATCCAGCAACTCGCGGCCGTCAACGATCCACTGCTGTTGGCCAGCGCCGCGCTTTCCCTGCAAGACTGGCCGGCCCAAGCTGCGGTTGCCTCCGCCTTGGCAGACCGACTGGCCGCGACTGTGCCCGTGCGCAAGGACGGCACACTCGTACTACCGGTGCACTTGGCTGCCGACCGTGCGGCTCGGTCCATGATAATGACGGCATTGGTGGGTGGAGAAAAATTGCGTGCTACTGGTCAATCGCCCAAAGCAAGCACCTTGCGGTCGCGCCTTCTCGTCGAACGCGACGCCTCGGGCGGCTACGGATCGCCGGAGGCCACACGGCTGGTCGTGCGCGCTCTGCTCGATGCCGAGCCTGCGCCATCGCCAGCGTTCGTTCGCTGGACCGAATTTTCGGCCAAAGGTCTTCCCACTGCGCGCGGTGAGGTCAACTTGGCTGCCAATGGCTCAGCCACGCTTCCGCTCACCGCGGCCGCGGCCGGCGTGCGTATCGAAACGTCGTCGCCTTCGGTACTCGCTCGCGCGGAACGATCGCTCTTTCGCGCGTTCTCTCGGCCGGTGGATTCCAGCCAAAGTCCTTTGCACTTCGACCTGTCGATGGCAAAGCCATTGGTGGCCGACGGCGCGGCTCTCATGCAGGTCAGTCTCCGCCACGAGTTTGGCCATCCGGTTTCCGTGGTCGTGCGCATTCCCTTGCCGCCTGGCGCTTCCCTGGCCGACAGGGTCGCGGGCGTTCGACAGGTGCAAGGCGCGCTCTACATGCGGACCAGTCTGGATTCCGACTCGCTGCCACGGGTCAGCGTGATTCCCCTCCGCTTTGCCCTGTCAGGCACCGTCACCCTGCCCGAGGCAACCGCCCGCATCGACGACGACGAAGTCGCTCTTGCTCGAACCCCGGCGCGTCCGCTCGCGATCACGCCGCGACAGTAGAATGCCGACTCGCCTTTCGACAAAACAAGGCTTCGACCGTAACGCTGTCCGCGACCGTGCCGAATGCATCTAAGGATTCCACGCTGAAGAAATCGCAGGCGCATAGCGTGCTCCAGTGGCGCTTTCGATCCCAAAATGACCCTCGGCGAGGGTTCAAATATGAAAACAGCGCCGCGGTCTCTTGGACCGGGCGCTGTTGTACTGCCTGATGGGTACGAGCTACGGAAGCGCCGTCAACGTGACGTCATCGACGTAGAGGTCACCCGAAGCTGCTCCCACGAAGAGGATCAGCTTGTTCACTGTAGTGCAGCTGGTGAGGTCCACCGTGCCGGTGACTTGGACCCAAGCGCCGTTCGCCACCGTGACACCTGCAAGCCATGGATAGCTGTCGGAGGCGTCGGCGTTGCAGTTTTGAACCGTCTGGAGTCCCACCGATCCCGAGCCAGCCGCAAGATTGCCCACCGAAACCCAGGCGGTCGCCTGGTAGCGTTTGCCGGCAGTGACGAGTGTCTTGATGTCACGAGAGATGGCGCCGTTGTTCATGGTGGAGCCCAGCAGGCTTTGCAGACCCGCGTGCGCTGACGTCGCGGTAACGCCCACACTGGCTTCGCCCCATCCACCCCAAGCGCCTTGGCCTGATTCGAACGTGCCGTCGGGGATAAGATTCGTCGAGGTGCCGCTGTTATCGATCACTTGGACGTCATCGATGTAGAGGTCTGCATTCGCGTCGCCCTCGACGTAGACCTGTAGCAAGGTGAGCGTGCAACTCGGGACCGCGACCGTGCCCGAGATCTGGACCCAGCCCGTGGTGTCAGGCACTGTGACCGGACCGCCGATCCAGTTATAGGTCGTGCTCGACGTTCCATCCGCGGCCTGGCAAGTTGTTGCCTGGGTTACATGGATGGCTTTAGCCGAATCATCCGGGCTATCAATGGATACCCACAGGCTGAAGGGATAGCTGGTACCCGCCTTGACGAGGCTGGTGAGTGTTGTGGCCGCTGGCGCATTGGCAGTTCGGCCAGAGATCAGCA
Organism: Myxococcales bacterium; assembly: GCA_003159055.1. Next base: position 2,795 of record PMLH01000108.1, on the reverse strand, counting down.
GACTCTGCAATCCGCTGTGTGCACGCGCCGTCGTCGCGGAAACGGTGCCCCCGTTCCAGGTATACCAGCCGCTCGTCCCTGACTCGAACGTGCCGTTCGAGATGATGTTGCTGCTGGTCTTTTGACGGGCGGACACGTGATCCATGTAGAGGTCGGCGGTCTGCGGACCTTCGAGCCAAATCTGAACCTGCGTCAGCGTGCAGTCAGGAACCACGAGGTCGCCGGTGAACTCAACCCACGTCCCGTCCGCGATGGTCTTCGAGTTGCCCCAGCCGCCGAGCCGCCCATACGTGGCATCAGTATCCGTCGAACATTGAATCGCCGTGGTCACATACGCGGTGTCGGACGTGACTCCGCCGATGGTCGCCCAGACGCTGACTTTGTAGGTCTTGCCAGGGAGGACGGTGCCGGTCAGCTATTGCGCCAGCGGTCCGTTGTCGGCACGTCCGGTCATCGCAAGGCTGTGGGTACCACTGACTGCACGAGCCGTCGTATTCGCGATGGTGCCCGTGCCCCAGCTCGACCAGCTGGCTGTGGTCCCCTGCTCGAAATCGCTGTCGGCCAGCAGGTTCAGGCCGGTTCCGGCCGGCGCGCCGAACTGCATCTTGTCCAGGTTGGCGCCGCCGCCGTTGAAGCGGAAGTAGACGTCCTTCTGCACGCTGATAGGCGCCCAGGGGATCGACACTGTCTTCATCGTGGACCAGCTGCCGGTGGGTGCCAGCGCTACCGTCGCAACCGAGGTCGTGGCGAGGCTATCGAGGTAGACGGTCAAGTTGATGGTATTCGAGCCGCCCAGGGCATAGGTCACGCTGAGCGTGTCCCAGTTGTTATTGAATACGACCTGGTTGAAGCCCAGCCACGAGCCATCGTTCGCGTAGGCAACCACGGTCCCGGCCGGAAGCACATCGTGGGCCGAGTCGTAGTCTTCGGCCTCGACCGTAATGCCGTTGACGTCACCCGTGCGCGGCGTCGGTACGTACACCGGCACCGGGCAGTTGGTGCCGCCCGCACGGTAGCACTCGATCCACGTGAGCGAGGGACGAAGGGTGCCGTCGCTGCGGATGAGGTACGCGTTCGGCTGCCACGTGCCCGGGAGGTAGCCCCAATGGGTTATGCCCAACACGGATGGGTTCGACCAGAAGATGGGGAAGAGCTCGCTCATGCGCACGGCCTGGCGCGCGTCGTCCGCGAAGTTGATGTCGAGCTCGGAGATGTAGATGGGCAGCCCGGTGGCGGCCAAGGTAGCGAGATTCGCAGTCAGCACCGGTAGCTCGGGAGCCCGCTCGTAGAAGTGGCCCTGCTCGCCGATGCCGTCGATGAGGCCACGGTCTTTCAGCACATTGATGACGGCCACGTAATTCGCGGTGAAGTCTGCTCTGGGCAGGACGAAGTACTCGTTCAAGAGCAGCTCGGCGTTCGGGAAGTGTGCGCGCGCCATCTCGAAGGCCTTGACCACCCAATCCCAGCCCGTCGCTCCCGCGCCACCCAGAGCCGCAATGTAGCTTGGCTGGGTGTGCAGCGGCTCGTTGACCACATCGATCAGGTCGACGTTCGGGTAGCGTGCGGCCAGGGCAGCCATCCACGCGTCGATGGCTGCCAGCTGCTGGTCAGCGGAAAGACTAGTGATCCAGGCCGGCTGCTGCTGACCCCAGAGCAGGGTGTGCAGCTTGAACGGCAGGCTGTTGGTCTTCGCGAAATTGTAGGCAGTGTCGAGATCGGCCCAGTTCCAGACTCCTTGCACCGCCTCGACCGAGCCCCACTTGCCGGCATTGCCAGGGGTAACCTGGTTGAAATGAGCGAGCAAGTTGGTGTAGTCGGCGGCAGTGGTGGTCGCGGTGCCGAAGAACTTGTTGTCGATGGCGACCAGAACACGCTTGGCGTCCGACACGGCCGTGTTCCCCAGCACGTCATAGACCGTGGCCGTGTAGCGATGGCGGCCGTTGATGGCAGCGGTGACGGCAAGATCGAGCGCGTAAGGCGCCACCGTGACGGTGCCGACCGACACTCCATCCTGTGAGAACACAACCTGCGTCACCGCGACGTTGTCCGTCGCGTCCGCGATCACATTGGACAGGTGCTTCTTCTGCGTCGCGAGTTTGATGATCTCCTCGTCGGTAGTCTCGGCCACGGGAACGCGGCGGGGAATGCGCTCGCGCCTGGCTTGCAAGGTCGTGGCGCGCTGGACCTCAGCCAAGATCGTCTTGACCAGAGTGTCCCTGTCGAGTTTGGATTTTGCGCCAGCGCACTCGATGACCTTGGCGGTGCAGTGTGCTCGCTGGAGGTCGACGATTCTCGCGCGCGCGAGCTTGAGATTCCGGTCGGCTTCGGCCCATCTTGGATTGGGGACTTCCCGGACGGGGTCGTCGGGCTCGATGTCGTAGTCGATGAGAGCGTCGAGCAGAAACTCCTCGCGCATGTACTTGAAGAAGTTCTCTTGGCGCCATCTCTCGAACATCCGGTAGGCGACCTCGACGGCGCTCAAGTCACGCCGCGAGGTCAGCACGGGCGTCTGATGATCGCCCTTGAGCCGGGTGACCTGCCGGAGCTTGAGCTTGCCGCCAAGGAGGCGCACCTCTTGGTCGGCGAGTACGTCGTCGACCCGCTGGCCGTCGATGATGGCGTGCTGACGCTGGAAATGGCGGCGAGCGACCTTGCGCCAGCGGCCCTTGCGGTAGGTCAGGATGTCGAAACCAGTGTCGAGGATTTTCACAAAGAGCTTGGGACTGTAACCGCCTCGGTCGAAGACGACAGTGATGCGACGGTCTCCGATGAGCTTGCGGACCTCGGCGAGCAAC
>PMLH01000030.1 GCA_003159055.1 Myxococcales bacterium | reverse complement strand
CAGACCGGCACCAAGAAACTGACCACCGACGGTGCGGCCCTGGTCAAGGCCAACTACGCCGCCATCGTTGCCGCTTACGCCTGGTATGCAAAAAAGACGGCCGCCGCCTGGCCAACCAAGCCCTTGGTCTGGCTCCTTGAAGGTGATTTCGTTCAGCTGAGCGACAGCGGGCAATCGAGTCCGATGGCCATGGCCGAGGTCGGGCAACTCGCGGCGGATATCACGTGCGCCATCAAGTCCAACATGCCCAANNATGAAGAACGTGAACTACGACATGGTTTGGACGACGGGCGTCGGCAACAACAAGGGCTTCCTCGAATCCGGCACCACGAGCAGCACGTACAACGCGGCCACCGCGACCTACGCCTATCTTCATAGCCTCACGGGAAAGACCATCTTGGTCGACACCAGCGCCGGCGCTTCCGCCGCGGGCGACAGTTGGTCCACGGCCAGCCTTTCCGACATCAATGCGCGCGTCGCGGAGGGCGTGATCGCGGCCAACATCACCGGCACAGCGCCAAGCGGACTGCAAAGCAACATCAGCAATCTCGCCGGGGTGACCCCGATTCCGGCTTGTCCGTAGTGCACCAAGCGGGTCGAATGCCTCGCCGTCGAGGCCAGGCTTCCCATTCCGCAGATCCACACGGAGTCGGGATTTCCGAAGCAGTAGCCCGTCGATTTGGCCGAGAAGGCTACCGTGTGGCCGCGGTGGCTCGCAACGAGCGGCGACTTGCGGACGCCACGCAGTCGCTGGCGGCAGTTGGCCTCGATGCCAAGGCCTACGCTGCCGATGATCTGTTTCTGGACACCAAGCCCAAAATACCTATTCAAGATGACTATGGGCTAGCAGAGCGTGGGGCAGCTCTTTTCGAAGGATAGCGGGGCGAGGGCGTGGAAGCACGCGACCCGGTCGGCTAAAGCAGCCGCACGGAAGCGGAGCTGCAACGCCGTGATCTCATGGCAGGATTGACGTGCCATGCTGGCGGGCCACCGCAGAAAAGGACGTGGCGAAATTCGGTGGACCGCTTCACCCGGACTACAGCGGAGCTTCGGCTTGCCAGAAGCCGTGCATGTCGCAATAGGAGACCGCTCTTATCCTGGAGGCATTTCCCCTGACCAAGAGCACGACGGCGGGCTGCATGTCTACGCCCGAATGGTGATCATGTTGCTGGCAATGCTGGCGAGGGAATTCAGGCTGCGCAGCTGCCAGCGCAGGGATGGGTTGTGCAAAAAGATGATGCGGTATTTTGCCTCGCCAGGTTGTTCCTGCACGGTGCTGATCCACCATACGAAGCTCCTCAGGCACGACGAGTTCATGAAATCCATCTTGCGTAGATCCACGGTGACCACTTGGGCCAGGCGGCGCTGGGCCTCCGTGTGCACCTCGCGCAGGAAGGTATCAAGGTGGCTCTTGACCGTGAGATCGGCCGTACCGCTAAGACAGACCAGGATCCCTTGCTCGCTGGCACTGGCGTGTGCGGCGAAGTCCTCCCCCTTCACGATCTCCGCCCAGCTATCCATGCGCGTGCACCCACATCGGCGCGCTGCTCGCCGTGATGGTGACCATCAATCCATCGATTTCAAGAGAGAGATCGAGCTCACCCTCGGCGCGAATGCGCGCCAGGCCCAGGCCGGACTCCTCTTGGACGCCAGCTGTTCTGCGCATCAGCGACTGGAAGAGTGCGAACGGCTCCCGGCTGGACTGAATTTCCTGGATGGATTCGCGCAGGCGGGCGATGTGCTCGGGCGTGGACTGGTTGGTTAGCTTGATTCTCGCCGCGCGACCGTTTGACTCGAAATGCACGGCTATCCCGGTCTTGTCGCCGACGGCATATTTCGCCGCATTCTCAAGCAGCTCGTGCACTGCTAGGGAGACGCGGAACACGGCCTCCGAATCTCCAACCAACTTCTCGAAGCTTTCCTCGACGAATCGGCGCACGATCGACACCATGCGTGGCTGGGGCTGGATCTGGAGTCCAAAGCTCAAGGTAGGGCCTTCTGGCATGGGATCTCGCAAAGCAGACATCGGCAGAGCCAGTGAAGAAGTATAGTCAACTCGGACAAGTTCTTGAGCGCAATCCCCGAGCAGGTACCAAGACGCGCACCAGGGGCGCAAAATGGCACCACTGGTGACGAAACTTCAGGCCGCAGGGCGTGGCGGCGCCCTGGCGCGCGCTTCCAGGCTCAAGTAATGGGCGTGAATGACGTTGTGGATGTCGATGGCAACCGTGACCGACGCTTACACGCCCACGACCAAGCTCCGTGACCTGTCACAGGCCACTCTCTACCGAGGGCGCCGGAATGCCGACCAGGCGGCGGTGCTGTTGCGCATCCCGACCGACGATTACCCGAGCGCCGCCCAGATCGCGCGCCTCCGCCACGAATATTCGATCCTGCAATCGCTCACTGGCACGGGCGCGGTCAAGCCACTCGGCGTCGAGAGGATCGGCGACAGCATGGCGCTCGTCCTCGAGGACGTGGGCGGCAGCTCGCTGGATCTCGGCGCCGGCGCGCAACCGATGGACCTGCGCAGCTTCCTCGAGGTCGCGATCTCGATGGCGCGCGTGGTGGAGGCGATCCACCGCCGCCAGGTCATTCACAAGGACATCAAGCCGCACAACTTCCTCCGCAGTGGAGGCAAGCCCGGCGACGTCACCTTGATCGACTTCGCGGTGGCGACGCGCCTGTCCCTCGAGGATCGCCGCGCCACCAACGTCAGCCGACTGGAAGGCACGCTCGCCTACATGTCGCCCGAGCAGACCGGCCGCATGAACCGGGTGCTCGATCGCCGCACCGATCTCTACTCGCTGGGGGCGACGTTCTACGAGCTGCTGACGGGCACTCTGCCGTTTCGCGCCAGTGATCCCCTCGAGCTGGTGCATAGCCACATCGCCCGCGCGCCCATCGCGCCCGACGCCCTGGTCTCGGGGATCCCGTCGGTGGTGTCCGCGATCGTGATGAAGCTGCTGGCAAAGAACGCCGAGGATCGCTATCAAGACGCAGGCGGGCTCAAGGCCGACCTCGAGCGTTGCCTGGCGCGGCTGGGGCCAGGCGGCGACGTCGGGCCTTTCCTGCTCGGCAGCCACGATTTCTCCGGCGAGCTGCGCATTCCCCAGAAGCTATACGGCCGCGAGGTGGAGTCGGCGGCCCTGCTCGCGACCTTCGAACGGGCGCGGAGTGGAGCGGCCGAGCTGCTGCTGATCTCGGGCTATTCGGGGATCGGCAAGTCGGCGCTGGTGAACGAGATCCAGCGTCAGATCGTGCAGAACGGGCGCTTCATCGCGGGCAAGTTCGATCAGCTGGGCCGCCGCGTGCCTTACCTGCCGATCACTCGCGCGTGCGGGCAGCTGCTGCGCTCGATCCTCGGCGAATCGGCCGAGTCGCTCGCGCACTGGCGCCAGAAGATCCTGAACGCGGTGGGGCCGAACGCCCAGGTGCTCATCGATCTCGTCCCCGAGCTGCAGTTCGTGATCGGGCCGCAACCGAAGGTTCAGGCGCTGGGATCGAGCGAGACCCAGCGCCGCTTCGAGCAGGCGTTCCAGAGCTTCTTGCAGGTGTTCACCACGGCCGAGCATCCGCTGGCGTTCTTCCTCGACGACCTGCAATGGGCCGATCCCGCGTCGCTGCGGCTCATCAACCTCCTGCTCACCAGCCCCCGCCGCGGTCACCTGCTGGTGATCGGCGCTTTCCGGGAGAACGAGGTCGACCCGGTTCACCCGCTGATGCTCGCCCTCGCCGAGCTCGCCAAGGCGGGCGTCACCGCGCACGAGATCAAGCTGGCGCCGCTCGGCCTGCCCGACGTGTGCCAGCTGCTGGCCGACACGCTGGGGCTCGACCGGGCCGATCCCGACGTGCCGTCGCTCGCCGAGCTGGTACTGGGCAAGACCCATGGGAACCCTTTCTTCCTCAACCAGTTCGTCACCCATTTGCACAAGCAGGGTCTGCTCGCCTGGGACGTCGCCGAGCGACGGTGGGCCTGGGATCTCGGCCGCATCGAGGGGGCGAAGGCGACGGACAACGTCATCGACTTCATGATCGCCAAGCTGCGGCGGCTCGCCCCCGCCTCCCAGCGCGCGCTGTCGCTCGCCGCCTGTATCGGCGACCAGTTCGACCGGCGGACGCTGGCGGTGACCTCCGAGCAGCCGCCGGCCGAGGTGGCGGTGGCGCTGTGGGAGGCGCTGCGCGAGGGCCTCGTGATCCCGCTCGACGCCAACCAGGGCTACCTGCACGGCAACGGCGAGGCCTTCACCGGCGGCGACGGCGAGGACATGAATCCCGCCTACCGCTTTCTTCACGATCGCGTCCAACAGGCCGCGTATGCGCTGATCGACGACGCCGACAAGCAAGCGGTCCACCTGCGCATCGGTCGGCTCATGATGGCGGCGGCGGGCGGCGGTGACGAGCGGCTGTTCGACGTGGTCAACCACATGAACATTGGCGCCGCGCTGATCGCCGATGCGGGCGAGCGGCGGCGGCTCGCGCACATGAACTTGGCGGCCGGCCGCAAGGCGCGGGACGCGATCGCCTACGGCATGGCGGCGAAGTTCCTCGGCACCGTCGAGGAGCTACTGGGCGACGGCGCGTGGGAAACGGACTACGACCTGGCCTACAAGGCGTGTCTCGCGCGCGCCGAGTGCGAGTTTGCCGCCAACAACGTCGCGGACGCGTTCCGGCTGCTTGAGACGGTGGTGCGGCGTGCGCGCACCACGCTCGACGCCGTGGCGGCGCTGAAGCTGCGCACGCTGATCCTGTCGCACACCGATCGCATGGAGGAGGCCATTCTCAGCGGCCTCGAGACGGCGGCGCGCCTCGGCCTCGAGTTTCCGCCCCCGAGCGGCGAGCTGGGACCGGCCATCGGCGCCGAGCTGGGCGCGGTCGGCGCGGCGCTCGGCGGCCGCAGCGTCGAGTCGCTGCTCGACCTGCCGGTGGCGACCGATCCCGAGGCGGTCGAGCTGCTCGACGTCCTTTACGGCATCATCCCCGCGGCATCGCAGTCGAATACCCCCCTGTTCGTTCTGACCGTGGGCAAGGCCGTCAACGTGGCGCTTCGCCACGGCAACTCGCGGGTGTCGTCGTATTTCTACCTTTGCTACAGCATGGTGCTGGCGAGCGGCGGCGATCTCGACACCGCGTACCGGGTCGCCGAGGTGGGCATGCGCCTCAACCAGCGCATGGACTACCAGGCGGTGGACTGCGCCAACCACTTCGTGTTCGGAGCCTTCGTCTCGTTCTGGCGCAAGCCCCTGCGCGAGAGCCTCGATCTGTTTGCTGCGGGGCTCAGGCGCGGCCTCGACTCCGGCGACTATCTGCACGCCGCGTACTGCATCACCTTCCTCGGCCTCTACCGCCTCTACATCGGCGATGACCTCGACGAGGTCACCGCCGAGCTCGCCAGCAAGGCCGAGACGCTCGAGCGGACTGGCAACGTGGTGAACCGCCGGGCGGTGACCATGGTCGCCCAGCTCGTCGCTAGCTTTCAGGGCAAGACCGTGCGTCGCGGGAGCCTCGAAAGCGAAGGCTTCGATCTCGGCGAGTTCGAACGGACCGTCGTCGACAGCGGCAATCGCTTTCTCATCTCGACCTACTTCCTGTTCTCGGGGATCGCGCGCTACTTCGCGGGCGACCATGCGGGCGCGCTGGGCGATCTCGAGAAGGCCTCGCCTTCGGTGCCCCCCGAGCTGACGACGCCCGAGATCGCGTTCCACACGGCGCTGGCGCGCGCCGGCCGCCTGCGCCTCGCGGCCGAGGACTCGGCGGGCGGCGGCCTGTCCGAGGGCGAGCGTGCGTCGCTGCTGGAGGCGCTCGGGCGTGACGAGGCGATGTTGCGCGGCTGGGCGATGTCGTCGCCGGACACGTTCGGACACTGGCACGCGCTGATCGAGGCCGAGCTGACGGGCATCGGCGGCGACGGACGCCGAACTATCGCCCTTTACGATCGGGCCGCCTCGCTGGCGCAAGAGAACCGGGCGATCCTCCACCAGGGCCTGGCCAACGAGCTGTGCGCCAAGTTCGCCGCGCGACAAGGTTGGCCGAAGGTCGCCATTCTCTATCGACGCGAGGCGCGTGCCGCCTACCAGCGCTGCGGCGCCACCGCCAAGGTGCAGGAGCTCACCGCCGACATCCCCGTCGACGGCGCGCGGACGGCGGAGGTGCGCTCCGAGCAGCTCGACGCCCTCAGCTTCGTCAGGGCCTCGCAGGCCGTCTCCACCGAGATGGTGCTGTCGAAGCTGATCCAGAGCCTGTTGCGCATCGTGATCGAGCAGGCGGGCGCCGAGCGCGGTTACCTGATTCTGCTCAAGGCCGGCGAGCTGTGGGTCGAGGGTGTGGCGGGCCCGCAGGAGACCGGCGCCTTCGAGCGCTTTCTCCTCGCGGACGCGGGCAGCGACGGCCGCCCGTCGCTGCCGCGTTCGTTGATCGCCTACGCCGAGCGCACCAAGGAAAAGGTCCTCCTCACCGACGCCGATCATCAGAACATCTTCTCGGCCGATCCTCACTTCGGCGCCGGCCGAGTCCGCTCGCTGCTGTGCCTGCCGCTCGTCCGCCAGGGGAACCTGGTGGGCCTGCTCTACCTCGAGAACAACCTGGCGACCGCCGCGTTCAGCGCCGATCGCGTCGAGCTGCTCGAGGTGCTGTCGTCGCAGGCGGCGGTCTCGCTGGAGAACGCGATGCTGTACGAGGACCTGGAGCGTCGCGTGGAGGACCGCACGCGCGAGCTCGAGGCCAGCTTGCGCCTGCTGAAGAAGAACCAGTCCCAGCTGATCGAGGCTGAGCGCAAGACGGCCGTCGCCTACTACGAGAGCGAGATGGCGATCGCAAAGCAGATCCAGACCTCGATCCTTCCGCGCCAGCTAGACGTGCCAGGCTTCGAGATCGCGGCCGCGATGGTCACCGCCAGCGAGGTCGGCGGCGACTACTACGATCTGCAGCGGACGGCGGACGGCGGCTGCTGGCTCGGGATTGGCGACGTGTCCGGCCACGGCCTCAACGCGGGCCTCATCATGTTGATGCTCCAGAGCGGGCTGTCCACGCTGATGCACGGCGACCGCGAGGACGATCCCTCGCGGCTGGTCGCGCTCCTCAACCGGATGCTGTACGAGAACATCCACGTGCGGCTGGGGCGCAGCGACTTCGCGACGCTGTCGCTGTTCCGATTCTTCCCGGACGGGCGCTTCGTGGTGGCCGGTGGCCACGAGGACATCCTCGTCTGGCGCGCGGGGACGGGGCGGTGCGAGTGGATCGATGCGGCTGGAACGTGGGTCGGCATGGTCGAGGACGCGGAGGGCAAGGTCCCGCGACGCGAGTTCCGCCTTGAGGAATCGGACGTCGTGTTGCTCTACACCGACGGAATCACGGAGGCGATGGCGGATCGAAGGGAGCAGTTCGGACCCACCCGTCTGGCGGAGCTACTGGAGGGCGTCCATGGCGACCCGGTCGCAAGCATCTGCACCCGGACGCTGGAGCGGGTCGCCGCCTGGTCTCCCAAGCGAGACGACGACCAGACGGTGATCGCGCTGCGCCGCCACGTCAGGTGAGAGCGACAGTAGCTCGAGTCGCGACGGCTCGCATCGAACAACACAACACCGTCGTCTGTACCGGTCCATCGACAATCGCCATCCTGCGATACGCCGGCGGGAGCATAGTCCGTTGAAACGCCNNTTGGCCAAGCTATCTATACCCCGGGAGCGCTTCGCAGAATCCTTCTTCTCCCCGGTTGGGGCGCCTTCCTCGAAGGCGCTCACCAACTTTGGACCATCTTCGGGCAGAACTATCAGAACCGCCTCAACCGCTAGGTTCCGCCTCCGGGCATCATCGCTCAGGAGCGCGTCCATGAAAGAAGAGACGAGCTGGGCCTGTCCTACTCTGGCGGAAATCAACGTGGGGGCGAGCGCGGCGAAGGGCGTGATAGAGTTACCCTGTGGTTGCAGGACCCGCTTTGGAGGAAGAGCCATGAAATGCCGAGTCGCCATCATCTTCGTCACCGTGACCTTGCTGGTCGCTCCCCTTGCGGCCCGCGCCGAC
>PMLH01000080.1 GCA_003159055.1 Myxococcales bacterium | reverse complement strand
CCCGCGCTCGGTCAGCACGGCGTGAACATCATGGATTTCTGCAAGCAGTTCAACGCTCGCACGCAGGCGCAGGCGAAGGACGAAATGACGATCCCCGTGGTTATCACGGTGTTCTCGGATCGCTCGTTCACGTTCGTCACCAAGACGCCGCCCGCCGCTGTCCTTATCAAGAAGGCGGCCGGGCTTGCGACCGCCAAAAAGCCCGGGTCGGGTTCGAAAGAGCCCAACAAGGTCAAAGTTGGAAAGATCAATAAGAAGCAGTTGCGCGATATCGCAACGATGAAACTGCCTGACCTCAACACCACCAACGTCGAATCAGCGATGCGTACCATTGCCGGTACTGCACGCTCCATGGGCGTCGAGGTGGAAGGCCAATAGCCCAAAGCGCCGAAACGAGTAGGAGACCATGCCAAAGACCGGAAAGAAGTACACAAAGGCCGCCGGCAAGGTGGACCGCACCAAGCGGTACACCCTGGCGGATGCATGCAAACTGTTGCCCGAGACCAAGGTTGCGAAGTTCGACGAGAGCGTCGACATCGCGGTTCGTCTCGGCGTGGACCCCAAGCACGCTGACCAGATGGTCCGCGGCGCTATCGTGCTGCCCCATGGAACCGGCAAGACGATGCGCGTGGCCGTGATCGCCAAGGGCGACAAGGCGAAGGAGGCCCAGGACGCAGGCGCGGACTTTGTCGGCGCCGAGGATCTGGTCGAGAAGATCCAGAAGGAAAACTGGACCGACTTCGACTCGCTCGTCGCCACGCCCGACATGATGGGCCTGGTTGGTCGTTTGGGCCGCGTGCTCGGTCCCAAAGGCTTGATGCCGAACCCCAAGGTCGGTACGGTCACAGCTGATGTCTCCAAGGCGGTGCGCGAGCTCAAGGCCGGCCGCGTCGAGTTCCGTGTCGAAAAGGCGGGCGTGGTTCACGCGCGCATCGGCAAGGCGTCGTTCGGCGGAGACAAGTTGCTCGAGAATGCGCGTGTCATGGTTGAGACGCTGATGAAGCTCAAGCCAGCCTCGGCCAAGGGCACGTACATGAGGTCGGTTACCCTTTCCACCACGATGGGTCCCGGGATCAAAGTGGATACGGTCCCGCTGGTCGCCGAGTTTGGCGTGCAATAGGGTAGGAGGACTTTCGTCGTGAACTCTACAGAGAAGAACGCAAACATTGATACGCTCAAGGCCCGGCTGACGTCCGCGCAGAGCTTGATTCTTGCCGATTTCCGCGGGCTGACGGTCGAAAGCGACAACAAGCTTCGTCGGGAATTCCGAGCCGTCGGTTGCGAGTACCAGGTCGTCAAGAACACCTTGCTCGGAAAGGCTGTCAAAGGCACGCCGATGGAGGCGCTCGAGCCCCTGCTGGCGGGTCCGACCGCGATCGCCTTCTCGACCGAGGATCCCTCGGCACCCGCCAAGGTGGCCACGAGGGTCGCCAAGGGCGAGAGCAAGTTCGTGATCAAGGGCGGCTACATCGACGGCAAGCTACTCGATAAGACCGGTGTGGAGGCATTGTCGACGCTGCCAGGCAAGGACGAAGCTCGCGCAACGTTCCTTGCAACTCTGCTCGCCGTACCTCAGAACTTCCTCCGGTTGCTCAGTGCAGCCCCGCAGAATTTTGTCCACTTGCTGGCCGCGCGCGAGGACGCACTCAAGGGCAGCGAGAAGAAGTAACCGTTTGTCGGTTGCGAAATTTCAGAAACACGATTTGGAAAACCAGAAGGAGACCTTGATATGCCCGATGTGACGAAGGAGCAAGTTGTAGATTTTCTTTCCAAGATGACCGTCATGGACATCGCTACTCTCACCAAAGAGCTTGAGGACAAGTGGGGCGTGAAGGCCGCTCCGGTCGCGGTTGCCGCGGCTGGCGCAGCCCCTGTCGCCGCCGCCGCTGCCGCGGCCGAGCAGACGGAGTTCACCGTCGTCCTCAAGGAAGCTGGCGCCAAGAAGATCGAGGTCATTAAGGTGGTGCGCGAGCTTACCCAGCTTGGTCTCAAGGAAGCCAAGGACCTGGTGGACGGCGCCCCGAAGAACGTGAAGGAAGGCGTCTCGAAGGCTGACGCCGAAGCCTTCAAGAAGAAGCTCGAAGAGGCTGGCGCAAAGGTTGAAGTCAAGTAGGTACGTCGGCAGTTGACAACACAGAGTCGACAACCGTCGACAGTCGGAATCGAAACCGCCGGGGGCGCCTAGGTGCCCTCCGGCATTCGACTGTATTGCGCTCGTAGGTGTAACTAAGGCGAGGGAAAACGCATGGCGTCCCAGATCCAGAACAATTTCAGAGCACGCAAGAGCTTCGCGAAGATCGGCAAGATCATCGAAATCCCGAACCTGATCGACATCCAGAAGCAGAGCTATGAAAAGTTCCTGCAGAAGGACGTGCCGATCGAGAAACGCGAAGACATCGGTCTGCAAGGCGTGTTCAAGAGCGTCTTCCCGATCAAGGACTTCTCGGAGACGTCGTCAATCGAGTTTGTCAGCTACACGCTCGACAAACCGAAGTACGACGTCGACGAGTGTCGTCAGCGCGGGATGACTTTCGCGGCACCCATCAAGGTCACCGTACGATTGGTCATCTGGGACACCAACGAGGACACTGGGTCGCAGTCTATTCGCGACGTCAAAGAGCAGGAGGTCTTCTTCGGCGAGATTCCGCTCATGACGGACAACGGTACCTTCATCATTAATGGTACCGAGCGCGTCGTGGTCAGCCAGCTACACCGTAGCCCGGGCGTGTTCTACGATCACGACAAGGGCAAGACGCACAGCTCGGGCAAGCTGCTTTACAGCGCCCGCGTGATTCCCTACCGCGGCTCGTGGCTCGATTTTGAATTCGACCCGAAGGATCTGCTCTACGTTCGCATCGACCGTCGCCGCAAACTCCACGCGACAGTGCTATTGCGCGCCCTCGGCTACTCCACC
>PMLH01000467.1 GCA_003159055.1 Myxococcales bacterium | reverse complement strand
CGGGCCGGGCGGCAGCAGCGGCGCGAGTGGCGCCGTCGGGACGGGCGGCAGCTCAACGGCGAGCACGAGCTGCGACGCGTTCGACGCCTGCGGCGGTTCGGTGGTTGGCGTCTGGAAGCACCCGGCAACCATGCTTTGCGGACCCTCCCTCGCAACCCTGGCGAACTGTCCGGACTACACCGCGACGGGCAACACCCAACAAGGCGGCACACTGACGTTCCGAGCTGACGGCTCATACCTGTCAGTGAAGACGACCGACGGCACCCAGTCGATAGCCTATCCATCGACCTGCGCAGGTGGTTCCGCCTGTACGCACGGCACGGTGGGAACAGACGGAGGTCTTTCGGGGACGTGCTGGGAGGACCCGCCCGGCAGCTGTCACTGCGACTACGTTTACAGCAACGAGGTCCTCACCCAGGAGGGGACGTACACCACCACAGCGACAACCATCGCTATGGCTTACCCGGGGTCGAGTCCGGACGCAGGGCCAATGGACTACTGCGTGCAAGGCAACACCCTGATGCTCCACTACTCGGCTGGCGGCTACGACGCCACGGCGGCATTCACGAAGCAGTAGGCAGGTCGACCAGGGGCTGCCCGAGCCATCGCGATGAACCTCCCTTCCCGCTACGATAGCATCGGCCACGGATACGCAACCACCCGCCGGGAAGAGCCCCGCTTCCGCGCGGTGATCCTGGCTGCGCTGGGCGACGCTCGATTGGTGGTCAACGTGGGCGCCGGGACAGGCTCGTACGAGCCTCGCGACCGAACCGTGTTTGCCGTCGAGCCCAGCCTGGTGATGGCCGCGCAACGAGCGCGCGACCTGGCCCCCGCGCTTCGGGCGGTGGCGCACCGATTGCCCCTGCGCGACAGGAGCGTGGACGCCGCCATGGCCATCCTCTCCGTGCACCACTGGGACGAGCAGCAGGAACAGGGCGTACGCGAATTACGCCGGGTTTCGCGCGGCCCCGTGGTGCTGCTGACTTGCGATGCTGAGGTGAGTGGCGCGATGTGGTTGATGGCCGACTACCTGCCCGAGGTCGCCGACTTGGATCGGCGAATATTTCCGAGCCTGGAGCGGCTGGCGGCGTGGCTCGGCGGCTGGACGCGCGTCGAGGTCGTGCCCATCCCTCATGACGTCTGCGATTGGATGCTGATGTCCTTTTGGGCGCACCCGGAGCGCGTGCTCGACGACGCCGCCCGCAACGCCACCTCGGGTTTTGCGCGCATGCCGCCGGCAGTGGTCCGGCGCGTGGTGGCAGCCGTGCAGCGTGATCTTGGCGATGGAACCTGGGACGCTCGCTACGGTCATTTGCGCGGGCTGGCCGCGTACGACGCCGGCCTGCGACTGGTCGTCAACCTGCCCGCATAGCGGAAAGTGCGTGCCACGGAAGGCAACCACGTGCTGACTGCCGGCGATCACGCCGCGCAGACGTAGGGACCGGAAATGTCGCCGACGAAGCTGCGGAACGCGGCGTTGATTCGCTCGAACTTCACCGCAAAGCCTTGCTCGTCGCTTCGCACCGCTCGGCCGCAGGCGGTGCACACCGAGCGATTCGCCTCGACGAATCCGAAGGCAACCCACTGCCCGATGCGCGGGTGCTGTTCGGCCGTCTTGAAGTAGCAGCCGGTGGCTGAAACGTTGGCCAGCTCTAGCACCAGGGTGCGAACCTCGCCTGCATAGTGCACGCGCACCGGCACGCCGAGGTGAATCCGTGGGTGGTATCGTCGCTCTTGGGGCGAGGGTCCCGATCGCATGGCTAAGCTCCCTTTTTCTTTCAGACCTTCTTGATTCGACAGGTTTGTGGCGAAGTTGAGGTGTTTTTTCTGTCGCGCTGACGTCTCACCAACCTTATGCAATAGTCGGGCTGATGACGGGTTTGCTTCTGTGCAACCTTGGAACGCCGGACCAACCAACCCCAAGCGCGGTTCGGCGCTACTTGCGCCAATTCCTGGGTGATTCTCGCGTGCTCGACCTGAATCCGGTCGGGCGATGGGCGCTGCTGAACCTCATCATCCTACCCCTGCGTCCGCGCAAGAGCGCCGAGGCATATCGGAAGATTTGGACGGACCGCGGCTCACCTCTGCTCGGCCACAGCGAGGACTTGGCGTCAGCGGTCAGGGAGCGGCTCGGCGCGGGGTGGGCGGTCGAGCTGGGCATGCGGTACCAGCACCCGTCGCTCGCGAGCGCACTCGACAAGCTACGCAAGGCCGGCACCGACCGGGTCGTGGTGTTTCCGCTCTATCCGCAGTATGCGGCATCCACCACCGGATCGACGGTGGCCGAAATCCTGCGCATTGGCGGCCAGCCATGGGCGCCGCCGTCGCTCAGCTTCGTCGAGCCCTTCTACGACAACCCGGATTTCCTCGCCGCCTTCGCCGCGCAGGGCGCACCCCTTTTGCAAAGCGAGCGTCCCGACCACGTTCTGTTTAGCTTTCACGGCTTGCCCGAGCGGCATTTGCGCAAGACCGACGTGAGCGGTGGCCATTGCCTTGCCCAAAGCAGCTGCTGCGACAGCGTCGGCTTTGCCAACCGGCGCTGCTACCGCGCCCAGTGTTTCGCCACTGCGCGGGCAATGGCGGCCCGGCTGTCATTGGCCGAGGGAAGCTGGAGCGTGAGTTTCCAGTCTCGTCTCGGGCGCACGCCGTGGATCGAGCCCTACACGGACAAGACGATTGCAGCCCTTGCACAGAAGGGATGCAAACGGTTGGCGGTCTTCTGTCCCTCGTTCGTCGCCGATTGTCTGGAAACTCTGGAAGAGATCGGCATTCGTGGCAAAGAGCAGTTCGTGTCCGCCGGTGGCGAGCGATTGACCTTGATTCCGTCGCTCAACGCCAGCGCGAGGTGGGCGGACGCGGTCGCGACGCTGGCACGCAGGCACGGGAGCTTGTAGACAACTACTGCAAGATAGTGTCGTGAATTGCCTTGAGCAGGGGATTCCTCTGCCCCGCCGGGGCCGACGACAGGTAGCCTTCATTGAGCTCCCATTGGATCACACCTCCCAAGCCCTTGGCTTTCAAATAGGCACCCTTTTCGGCAATGGACTGTTCGTCGTCGTAGGAAATGTAGGTGCAATTGTCGGGCGTGTGCGGCGAGCTGAACGACAAGTAGGGCACGCGTGCCAGGCTGTCCCACTGGCGCGCACTGGCGCTGAAGTATTTCGTCATGATGTTGGCGTAAGAAATGTCCCCGTCGCTTGCAACCAGGGTCGAGCCATTGAGCGCTTGATCCGGCGCAGTGACCGGCGACGAGTAGCAAAGGCCGTAGAAGCCGATGCCGACCCCGAGCTGGCCAGCCGGCACGCCGGCGGCGAGGTACCGTTTCACGGTCGAGTCGATGGAGGTCGGCGTTGCGGAGTCGGTTTGGTAGAGAGCGCTGGAGTGCCAACTCTTCCAACCTGACCACGCACCGGCCATGCCATACGACATGACGTTGAGTTGGTCGTAGGCAGCCGCGATGGCCGGAAACCCCGTCAGATCCGCGCCGAGATTGACATTGATGTAACCGATGGGGATGGTCATCAGTGTGCCCGGCTTGGCCTTGCGAATGCGGTTGGCGATGTCGATGACCGCTGGTTCATCGCCTTTGTCCATCGGTTCCCAATCGATGTCGATGCCGTCGTAGCCAGCGTTGGTGAGCAAGGAGACCAGGTTCGCGGCGAAGGCGGCCACGGTGCCACTAGCGGTGGCTTTTTGAAAGCTGCTTTGTGAATCCGCACCGCCAATCGAAGCAATCGCCTTGACGCCCTTGGCGTGCGCGGCGCTGACGAGGCTGCTTGCGAGCTGAGAGTCTCCGCCGGCTAGGGTGAGAGATCCGTCGGCTTGCGGCAGGTAGAACGCCATCGCGATGTGTGTGAGGCCGGACCATTCAATTTCCGAAATGGGGTATTGGTCCGGCTGCCAACTTGCGTAGTAACCCATCGACCACGCGGCGGCAGTCGTGCCACCGTCGACGTGGACGGTCGTCCCGGCCGAGCCTCCTGTTGCCACAGAGCCGCCGCTGCCGGCGGTTCCGCCGGAGCCCAGGCGGCCCCCGCTGGCAGGGATTCCGCCACTCCCGACGGCGCCGAGGGAGCCCCCGGAACCTGGGCGACCGCCCGTGGTCGTGACTCCGCCACTCCCGAGAGCGCCGCCCGCACCGCCCGAGCCAACCGCAGCATCGGTCGCTGCCTGCGCTCCTCCTGTCGGTACCTTGCCGCCGGTTCCGACGACGCCACCCGAACCGTTCACCCCGCCCAACCCGGCCGAGCCGGTTCCGCCTTTTGAACAACCGGCCCCGCTGCCAACCACGGCGGCCAGTGCGAAGAAGGCGGGCCATCCAGTTTTTTGCATGACTTTCCTCATCGGCTCACGCGAGCCGCGAAACAACGAACAGCCGATCCATTTTCCCCTTTCGGCGGGGCTTTGCATAGGGCCGAGGTCGAGGAACGGGCTTGGGCCAGGTGACGTTCGTGTGACGACGAAGCCATATCCGACCGATCATGAAATCAGCGGAAAGCAATTTGCTTTGCCAACTTTCGCCGACTTCATCATCATAAGGGTAGACGGAAGGAGATCCTCACGATGGCAGTTGCCCGGAAGCAGAAGATGTTCGTGCTCGACACCAACGTCATCCTTCACGACAGCAAATGCATGTACCACTTCGAGGAGAACGACATCGTCATTCCCATCACCGTCTTGGAAGAGCTGGACGGGTTCAAGAAGGGCAACGAATCGCTCAACTTCCACGCACGCGAGTTCTTGCGCGCCGTGGACGGACTTGCGCAACAGCCGCTTTTCGGTACCGGCGTCAAGATCGGCAAGGACCTTGGCAACATCATCGTGAAGGTGGGCGGCGAATACCACGAAGACCTGCGCCTTGCCTTCGAAACGCGCACGCCGGATCACGAGATTCTCAACGTGGCGTACCGGCTGTCACACCAGTTTCGCAGGCGGGAGATCATCCTGGTCAGCAAGGACGTCAACCTGCGCATGAAAGCCAAGGCGCTGGGGCTGACGGCGCAGGACTACCGCAACGACCACGTCAAAGACATCTCTTCCATGTACACCGGCATCCGGCTGAAGGAACACGTCGACGCGCCGCTGGTGGATCGCATGTACACCCAGCCGTTCACCGTGACTCCGGCCGAGCTCGGCTTTGAGCAGCCGCTGGTGCCCAACGAATACCTCATCATTCGCAACGGCAAGAAGTCCGCGCTGGCCACCTTCGACAGCGACCGTGCGGTGGTTCGCCGGGTGGACAAGGTGTCCGCCTACGGCATCAGCCCGCGCAACGCCGAGCAAGCCTTCGCGCTCAACGCGCTGACCAATCCCGAGGTCAAGCTGGTCAGCATCTCGGGCAAAGCGGGAACCGGCAAGACGCTGCTCGCGCTGGCAGCGGCCCTGGAGCGCAAGAAGGAATACCGGCAAATCTTCATGGCTAGGCCCGTGGTTCCGCTTTCCAACAAGGACATCGGCTACCTGCCAGGCGATATCCAATCGAAGCTCGACCCGTACATGCAGCCGCT
>PMLH01000496.1 GCA_003159055.1 Myxococcales bacterium | reverse complement strand
CGAGCTCGACTTCACCCACCTGCGTATGCTGTGGCGGCGGTGGAAGGGGAAGGCGAAGTTGCGCGCCCTGGGCATCACCTTTACGCCCTGCGGGCCATCGTGGATCGACCGTGCCTTGAGCTCGGTGTTTCGCTTGCGCGGCGACTGGGTGCCGGATTTTAGACTCATCGACTACATGGTCTTTCTGCTTAGCACGAACACCAGCCCGTCATTGTCTGGCGTTCTCGGCAATTCCGAGCGACTCAAGCGCGACTTGGCCAGCCTGGGCGTCTTCGATACGCGAATGTCGCTCTATTTGCTGGTCAAACTGCGCGAGCAGGCAGTGATGGGATTTTCCGGTTTCGAGGCCCGGCAATACAGTCTGTTCGAACGCTTTGGCGAGGACATGGGGCGGGCCGTCGGATTGCAGAACCTTCTGTGTGCCTTCGCCTACCGCTGTATCGCGAGCGGCCGATTTACCCATGCCGACATGCCCGACGATCCCACTCTGGAAAGCGAGCGGCGCCAAGTGGTCTTCGACTGTGCGATAGGCCTGCCGACCTTCTTCGTCCACGAAGCAACCACCAATCAGTTCCTCAAGGCGGTCCTCGCGAACACGCGGGAAATTCGGTCGAGTCGGCGCTACCCTGGCTACCAGCGCGTCCGCACCGACGAGTACCGGCGTGGGCTGGTGAAACTGCTACGCCAGGAGGCGCCCGATTTGATCGAGATGCTTGGCATGGGTGACGTGCTCGACGAGCTTGATCAGCGGCTCGCAGATCCCGCGGCTCGCGCTTCGCACCGGCTGGTTTCCGGCATCCTCAAGGAGGTTGGGGCGCGCGACCCGATGAACGTCGAGGCTCGGTCGTTCAATCTCGCTGCCGAGCGCTATTACCGGGGCACGTTGTGCCGCTCTCAGATCGATGAGGCACTTGCGCTGCTGCGTGAGGAATTCTCGCCGACGTGCGCGCGCTTGTGGGGCGTGCAGTGGGGCGATTTGGGCATGCTGGCCAACCCCGACGCGTATCTGGCAGAGGTGCACGACGAATTGGTCGACGACCGGCTAAACACCGAGGAGATTCTACGCCTTATCAGCCTGATCTTGGCGGTGACCGTGGCCAGCGAGGGCGGCGATGCGTGAAGCCTCTCACCAGTACGTGGACCGGGTTTCCGGGAGCGTGCGCGACGAGCGGCTGTACTGGGATAGTGCGATTCGTTTTCTCTATTCGCCGGTGCGCGAGAAGGCGCCGCGATTGTTCGCCGCCATGACCAGCCCGCGCATGTCGTCGTTTCTCGGTTTTCTCAACTACGACTCCTTCGTGGGCCGCACCTTTGCTGGTGGCCGGCGCTTCATGCTTTCGTGTGGGATGGACTGGACGGAATGCCTCGACGACCCAGACAGCCTGCGTACGCTTGCCCAGGTCTTCGAGCGCAGGATCCGGTACTGGGAGCGCCGGCCCATGAGTAACGATGCACGCGCCGTGGTTGCGCCAGCGGACTCGCGTATGGTGTGCGGCTCATTCGATGATGGTGCGCCGCTCTTCATCAAGGGCAAATTCTTCGGGCTCGAGGAATTGCTGGGCGGTGGATCCTGGTGGCGTCGCTTCGCCAATGGTGACTGGGCGATCTTCCGTTTGACGCCGGACAAGTACCACTACAACCACGCACCGGTTGCAGGCGTCGTGAAAGACCATTTCGTGCTCGACGGCGCCTGTCATGCCTGCAACCCCGCCGCCGTGGTCGAGGTGGTCACCCCCTATTCCAAGAATCGGCGGCACGTGACCACCATCGACACCGACGTTCCCGGGGGAACTCAAGTCGGAATGGTGGCCATGGTCGAGGTGACGGCCTTGATGATCGGCGACATCGTCCAGTGTTACAGCGACGAGAAGTACGCTGCACCCAAGGCGATGGCGGCTGGGCTGTTCCTGCGCCGCGGATCGCCCAAGAGCCGCTACCGGCCCGGCGGCAGCACCGACGTGTTGCTGTTCGAGCGGGGGCGCGTCCGTATGAGTGCGGACCTGGTGCGCGCGCAGCAACGCCGGGACGTGGCCAGCCGTTTTTCGTACGCCTTTCGCGCGCCGCTGGTCGAAACCGAGGTGCGCGTACGCTCGACGATCGCAGAACGGACACAACCGAGCAGGGGCGACGATGGGTTCTAACCAGTGGTTCAGCGCTGGGTTGATTGTGGCTGTCGGCTCGATCCTGATCTTTGGCTTGCGAATACTGCCGCGCGAGAACATGCAGATTCTGGCCAGCGTGCCGGTCCGCCGACGACCGGACGGCCTGTGGCAAGGGGTCAATCTGACCTGGTACGGGGCGATGCAAATGACCGGCATGGTCTGCGCCGTCGCGCTGGCGTTGATGCTTGCAGGCTCTGCGGCGGTGCCGATGGGCAAGGTTGTGTTCATGTTGGCGGTGCTGCTCGCGGTCGCGCTGCCCGCGGCTCGGCTGCTGGCCCTCATCGTGGAGCGCAGGTCTGGCACCTTCACCGTGGGGGGAGCCGTGTTCGCTGCAACCGTGCTTCTGCCTTGGGTCGCGCAACTCGGCGACGCCTGGTTCGGCGGCATTCAAGCGTTCCCGGCGGTCGCTGCCCTGGCGGTGGCCTATCCGGTCGGGGAGGGTATCGGGAGGCTTGCCTGCATCAGTTTTGGCTGCTGCTATGGGCGCCGCCTCGACACAAGCCCCCCTTGGTTGAGGGCCCTTTTCGGATGGAAGCCGGCAATCATCGTCGGTCGCACGCGCAAGGCGGCGTACGCCGGGCAGTGTGATGGCGTACCGGTGTTGCCGGTGCCGGCGTTGTCTGCGTGCGTGCTGTCGGCTGCAGGTGTGGGGTCGGTTCCGATCTTTCTTGCGGGACACTTCCGAGCCGCCGCACTCCTGTCGCTTGGTGTGGCTTTCGCATGGCGTTTCGTCAGCGAATTTCTTCGGGCAGACTAGCGTGGCGAAGGCCGCCTCAGCGCCTACCAATGGATGGCCCTTGTCTGCCTCTGCTACACCATTCCGGTCATCGTCTGGTTTCCTGCGAACCATCGTGTGCCCGACATTCATCGCGGCCTGGTTCTTTTCGACTCGCCGCTGGTGTGGCTGGCGCTGGCCGGGCTTGGGCTTGTGGTGTTCGCCTACCTTGGCATCAGCAAGATGACGACGGCCACCATCGAGCTGAAGGTCCAAGATGGTTAGCGGTTGACGCGCCGACGGGCAACCGACCGCGGCGCGCGCTTCTCGGCTGAATCAGAAAGATTCTTGAGCACTGGGGGGCGGAATTTGCAAAAGTTGTACACAGGCGGCGATCCTTGCCCGCTGAATTCACGCAGCTGTTGCGCGGTGACGGTCGGCCTTCAAATACGATGCCGACGTGGCACGACCCCGTGCGAATCTCGCCACCACAGCAGAACTGCGGCCAAGCCTTAGAAGCCGGATACCTCATCCGCGTTGGCTATTGGCGGGCACTGCTATCGGGCTTCTCTCTGTCGCGGTCGCGCTTGCCACCATCGCCATGCGCCACTCGCAGGAGCGACTGATCGAAACCCTCAGTACGACCATAGCTTTCGCGCAGAACGTCGACCTGGCTCGTGACGCCCAAGTGCACTTCAAGCGCGAAGTGCAGGAGTGGAAGGACGTGCTTCTGCGGGGCAACAATCCTGCCGACTACGCGAAGTACTGGTCGCTGTTCGAAAAGGAGGAAGCGAGGACCCAGGCTATGCTGGAGGAAATAGGGCGGCGCGATGCGAGTGAGGCCGGAGAGGTGGGCGAGCTCCTGGCCAATCTGTACAGCATCGGCCAGCGTTATCGGGCTGCCATAGTGCATCTGACCGCAGGCGAGCCGCTCAGCTACCGCGCTGTGGATGCCGAGGTGCGTGGAATGGACCGGCCTCTCACCGACCAGATGTCGGCGCAAGTGGCCCACCTGCAGCAGCGAATGGCCGCACTGGGGGCGCAAATGTCGGCGACCAACGAGGGTGAAATCTCGCGCTTGCGTTGGGCGGTCATCAGTGCCGCCCTGCTGGGAATGCTCTCGATGGTCATGCTGATGCTGCTGATTCGCCGCGCGGAGCGCGAGCGCGCCGAGGCGAGTGCGCTCGCGAAGAGCGCGTTCCTTGCGACCATGAGCCACGAGATTCGGACACCCATGAATGCCGTGCTCGGCATGGCCAATCTGCTCGAGCACACCAGCCTGACCGCGACCCAGAGCGACTACCTGGCAAAACTTCAGGCCGCATCCAAGCACCTGCTCAGCATCATCGACGACATCTTGGACCTCTCGAAGATTGAGGCTTCGCGTCTCGAGCTCGAACACCTGGTGTTTTCACTGGACGACGTGCTTGACGACGTGGCGACCTTGGTCGGCGCCCGCGCGGCGGAGAAGGGCATCGAGCTCATCCTCTCTCGCCAGCCCAACGTACCCGTCCTGCTGCTCGGCGATCCGCTGCGACTCGGACAGATTGTCAGCAACCTTGCCAGCAACGCCGTCAAGTTCACCGAAAAGGGCGAAGTCCAGATCGCGGTTTCGGTGCGTGGCTGGGAGGGCGACCGGGTCAGTCTACACTTCGAAGTCATCGACAGCGGCATTGGGCTGCTGCCCGAGGAGCAAGCCAGGCTTTTCCAACCTTTCGCTCAAGCCGATGGCTCGACCACTCGACGCTTCGGTGGTACCGGACTTGGTTTGGCGATATGTGCACGGCTGGTCAAGATGATGGGTGGAAGCATCGGCGTGGAAAGCCAAGCTGGCTCTGGCAGCCGATTCTTCTTCACGGTGCCGCTGCGTTCCCGCAGCGACGATCGACGACAACAGCCGGGCATTCCGCCGGGGCTGCGCGGACGGCGCATCCTGGTCGGCGAGCCCAACCCGACCATGCGCGAGGCGGTCAGTCAGACCCTGCGGAGCGCTGGCCTGTCGGTCACCAGCGTGGGCGATGGCGTTGCCGCGAGCGAAGCGCTCGTGGCGTCCGACAGCTCTGTGGATCTGGCAATTCTCAATTGGCGACTAGACACGCCCGGCGTTTGGGAGTTGCTGGCACAGGCGAAGGACAAGGGCAAAATCTGCCCAGAGCGTCTGCTGGTCCTGGCCTCGCAGATCGACGCCGAGCAGGCTCACGCTGCATTGCGGACCCTCGGATTTGGCGTCTTGCTGATTAAGCCGGCCAGTCCCTCGACGCTGTTTGAAGCGGTCACGCGTGCTTTCGGTCTCGAGCAGCGCGGCCGAAGCAGGCGGGGCGCAGCCAGGATCGCAGGTTCGTCGGAGCCGTCGTGGCAGAGTCTGCGCGGTCTGCGCGTTCTTCTGGTCGAGGACAATGCGGTCAACCAGGAAGTCGCCGCTGCCACCCTGCGGTTGGTGGGTCTGTCAGTGTCGGTCGCGAGCAATGGCAAAGACGCGGTGGCGTCCATTGCCAGGTCGTTTGAGGCCGGGCAACCGTTCGCGCTCGTGCTGATGGACCGTCACATGCCCGGCATCGATGGGCTCGAAACCACCCGTCAGATCCGACTCGACCCGCGCTTTGCCGATTTGCCGATCGTGGCCATGACCGCAGATGTGGTGGGGGCCTCTCGCGAGGAGTGCCACGCTGCTGGCATGAACGACTTTGTCAGCAAACCGTTCGCAGCGGAGGCGCTGTTCGAGGTGATATCTCGCTGGGTGAAGGTGAACGGAGCACCGCCCGAAAGCGGCACCGTCGCAAATTCCTCGCCATCGCCTTCCACTCTGCCCGGGATCGACGTGACGACCGGCCTGCGCTACCTCGCCGGTGAGGAGTCCGTGTACCGTTCCCTTCTTCTGCGATTCCGCGCCGACTACTTGGGGGCGGACCACCGCATCGCCGACCTCCTTTCACAGCACAAGTATCCGGAGGCCGAGCGGGAGGTTCACAGCATCAAGGGGCTGGCTGGACAGATTGGTGCGCACGACTTGCGCAAGTGTGCGGCAGAGCTGCAGGTCGCAATCAAGAACCGTGAGGCCAGCGTCGAGCAAAGCCTGGCTACCTTGGCAAGCGCCCTTTCCATCGTGACCCGGGGGCTTGCCGATCTTGGGGAATCCACATCGTCTCCTCCGCGTACATCGGCGTCGCACGCTGCCCTCGGAGCCCTGGTCGAGCAACTCTCAGTTTTGGTGTCGGCAGGCGATCCCGATGCGCGAAGAGCTGGCGAACGGTTGCGAGACGCGCTCTCGGGCGATGCTCGGACGCAGGCCGAGGGGTTGCTCCGACGGCTCAACAAATACGACTTCGACGGCGCTGGCCAGGCGTTGGGCGGGGTTGTGGCTGCCATCCAAGCGGAAGGGGACGTGCAATGAGTGAAAGCGCGGAGATTCTGATCGTCGACGACAGTCCGTCCAACGTTGACGTGCTTTGCGAGTTACTTCACGACTACCGGAGACGGGTGGCGATCGATGGTGCAACGGCTTTGCGGCTGGTTCAGGCTAGGCCACCTGACCTGGTTCTGCTCGACGTGATGATGCCCAAGATGGATGGCTTCGAGGTGTGTCGCCACCTGCAGGCTGATCCCGCGACTGCCGGGATTCCCGTCATATTCATCACCGGGCTGGGCGACGAGAGGAACGAGACTTTGGGTTTCGAGGTGGGCGGCGTCGATTACATCACGAAGCCGTTCAATACCAGGGTGGTGCGTGCGCGGGTCGAGACCCAGATCGAGCTGAAAACCGGGCGCGACCGCCTTCGCACGGAAAACTCGCGGTTGGAGGCGCGGGTGGAAGCTCGCACCTCTGAGTTGAACGCTGCCTTGGAAAGCCTACGCACAAGCGCCATCGACACCGTATGTCGGCTGGGTCTCGCAGCAGAATACAAGGACGATGAGACGGGCCAACACGTCCTGCGCATGGCCAACTACGCAGTCGCGGTTGCGCGCGAGCTCGGCTGGAAGAAGGACGCGCTGGATTTGCTTCTCCACGCGGCGCCCATGCACGACATCGGGAAGATCGCGCTGCCTGACAGCGTTCTCAAGAAGCCGGGGCCTCTCGACGCATCGGAATGGAAGATCGTCAAGCAGCATCCTTTGATCGGTGCACGGATTCTTTCCGGATCATCGTCTGAAGTCATCCGCTTGGCGGAAATCGTTGCCCTGTCCCACCATGAGAAATGGGACGGAAGCGGCTACCCGCGTGGGTTGAAAGGGGAGCAAATTCCNNAATGGGACGGAAGCGGCTACCCGCACGGCATCTCGGGCGATGCAATACCGCTGGTCGGCCGGGTTGTTGCGGTCTGCGATGTCTTCGATGCTTTGACGGTGCGTCGCCCGTACAAGGGTCCATTTTCACTGCCCGAAGCATTGTCCATCATCCGGCAGGGCGCGGGTTCACACTTCGACCCGACGGTCGTGGACGCCTTCTTCAGCGCGCAACCGGACATCATGCACATTCGTGCGCGGTACACCATCAATGAATGCAGGCCGAGGCTGGCGGACGCCAATGTGGCCGAGGCTTAGCTGCGTTCACAGTATCCGTAGCTGCAAACTGGGGTGCTGGCGGGACAGTCGGTTTGGCGCTGACACGGGGCGCACTTGGTAGCGCCATTTGCGACCTTCTCGTAGTAGCAGCCGCACGAGCCCACGGGGGAAAATGTTGCCATCGGCCCCAGTTCCTGCGTGCGCTTGACTCGCATGGCGCACTGGGGGACCACGTGGCGCTGGGCTTCCAGAACGATGAGGTCCAATTGCCCCGGCGCGGTCTTGGTTCCAGCGAGGTAGCCGACGACGTCGGCCGTCGCGGGCTTCAGTGGGTAGCCGTTGTTGTCGAGCCTCGTCAGAAGATGCAGGGGGCCCCAGATGGCGTAGTGGCCGTCGCGGACGTTCGCCTTCTCGTTCGAGGTGGCGTCGCGGTCTGGAAAGTAGCCGCACGACTGTTTGCTGTGCTGGTAGGCCAGCACCCTAAGCACCGTGCGGTTGTCCTGCGCAACGTCTGCAGCCAAGATTCCGATCGCCCTCTCGCGTGGGGCGGCGAGGGTCAGCTTCTGCAATAGATCGCCGCTGCTGGCGGTTGGGGTTCCTTTCCATTTGTTGGCCGGTACACCAATAGCCGCCGCGATCATGCGCTGGGTTCCTGAATTGATGTCGCGCTTGAAGATCACGGCTTCGTCGGTCCAGGGCACCACCCCCGAGTCGCCGCCGAAGCCGTACAGGTAGTAGGCCGCTTCGGCGCTGATGGAAACCTCCTGTGAACCGATGGGGACCGCGAACGTCATCGACTGCACGGGACCCAGGAAGTCGGCGATGTTGCTGGCCAGGCCGCCAGGCAGCGCGAAACAGGTGGTGGCAAATACGTCGGAGATGCCGATGTCGGCCACGATCGGCGTGGTCACGTCGCACGTCTTCTCCGTCCCGGTGGCGTCCCAGATTGACAGGGCCGAGCTGCCCGATCCTTGAATCGGTGTGCCGTTCAAGATCGCGTCGACGCCCACGCACGAGCCCTGTCCCAAGTAGACAATGGTGGTGGGGGAAGTCTGCGTGGCCAAGTATTTGCTCAGCTCGACCAGCAGGGGTTTCGCCGCCGTGGAACCCGTGACGTAGACCGGATTGGGGACGGTGGCGCACTCGTTTGCGCGCGACGGACGCGAGGCGGCCGTCAGCGCAAGGAGCAGAGCAAAAAGCGTCGTCGGGCGAATGTGGCGCATGCTAGGGCAGAGGTTTGAGGGTTCCGTCTGGGCCTAGATTGCTCAGACGTCTGTTGTCGAACGGAATGCAGGTCGAATCGGTGCAGCTGGAGAGGAATTCTTGGTCGGCGGTAGGCGTGCACTGGAAGCAGCCGCTCTGTGAATGACAAGACAGGGTCGCGTCGACGGCACCGCCATCCACGGGCAGCGTAGGGCTGGGAACGCAGACGTGACGGCTCAGATCGCAGATCGTCTGACCGAAGTGCGCGCAGTCAGTGTCGCCTTGACATTGGGTTGCGTCTGAATTCAGGAAGACACTGCACGCCTGAAAGAGAAACACGGCCGTGAGTGGTAGGCCAAAACCAAGAGTCACCCGCAGCGATGAAGGTGTTCCTGTACGCAATCAGAATTGTCCGCTCAGGTTGACACCGCTCGGCCACGACAGCCCCACCGAGACCCGCGACGTGGGCTCATCCACCTTGGACCCACTGGCAATACTGAAATAGAGCGACAATCCGCCAGAGAC